>JBBRVA010000038.1:0-19188 GCA_038247295.1 Caldilineales bacterium
CGGCGCAGCGCATTGATTATCTTAATGTGCGTCGAAATGATGTTGAACAGCGTTAATCTAACGTTGATTGCACTAAGCCGTCAGTGGGGTAATTTGAATGGACAAATCTTTGTCTTTATGATTATGGCCGTTGCCGCTGCCGAAGTGGCAGTAGGGTTGGCGATTTTGATTTCACACAATCGCCATACCGACACCACCAATATCGATGAAATCAATTTATTGAAGTGGTAGTTGTCCACAACACTATATTTTTCAAAATTGGGTATTAGAAATGGCATATTGGGCTGTACGATTGGGTTGTACGATCAATATCCACACTCTAATACCCAATCTCCTGTCTAAAGAGGATTGATCCATGTTCGATCTCGCCTGGCTTTTGTTTGCATTTCCCGCTGCCGGCGTGCTGATCAACTTGTTCTTCGGCCATCGCCTGAGCAAGCAGATGATCGGTGCGATTGCATCTGGCGTCGTTGTCGGCGCCTTTGTGGTAGCGCTGGGTCTCTTCTTCAGTTTGTTAGGGCTGCCTGGAGAAGAGCGCGTTGTCACCGTCCATTTATGGGATTGGATCACGATTGGCACGCTGGATGTAGGCGCGGCGATGCTGATTGACCCCCTTAGCATTACGTTGACGTTGGTTGTCACCGGTGTAGGGGCGTTGATCCACATCTATGCTACCAGCTATATGGAGCACGATGAACGCTTCCAGCGCTTTTTCATCTATCTCAATTTCTTTATCTTTGCGATGTTGATCTTGGTGCTGAGTGACAGTTTCCTCGGTATGTTTGTCGGCTGGGAAGGCGTCGGTCTTGCCTCATTCCTGCTGATTGGCTTCTGGTTCGATCAGCGCGATGATAGCTATGGCTACTACGCCGATGCTGGCAAGAAGGCCTTTCTCGTCAACCGCATCGGTGACTTTGGTATTATTGTGGCCATGCTCGCCATCTGGACAACGCTCGGCTCGCTGACCTTTAGTGAGGTCTTTGAGCACGCCGAAGGTGGTCTGGGTGTGGGCGCAGCCAACTTTATCTGCCTGATGCTGCTCCTGGGTGCTGCCGGTAAGAGCGCCCAGATTCCCCTCTACGTTTGGTTGCCAGACGCCATGGCCGGCCCGACGCCGGTCTCTGCCCTTATCCACGCCGCTACAATGGTAACGGCTGGCATCTACTTGATTGCGCGCACCCACGTACTTTGGCACATCGCGGCCGATGCTTCGATGATTGCCGCTTGGATCGGTGCGCTGACTGCACTCCTCGCCGCCACTATGGCGCTGGTCCAGACCGATTTGAAGAAGATTCTCGCCTATTCGACTGTCTCCCAACTCGGCTACATGATGCTGGGTGTAGGTGTGGGTGCATATGGGGCAGCGATTTTCCATCTGGTAACGCATGCATTTTTCAAGGCGCTGCTCTTCTTGGCGGCTGGTAGTGTTATGCATGGGCTGCACGGCGAACTAGATATCCGTAAAATGGGTGGCCTAAAAGACAAAATGCCGTCCACCTTCCGCACCTTTGCGATTGGTTCCGCGGCGCTGGCTGGTATCCCGTTGTTTTCTGGCTTCTTTTCGAAAGATGCCATTTTAGCCGGTGCGTTAGTTTATAACCCAGCGCTCTATGCGATTGGTCTCTTTACTGCCCTGCTCACGGCTTTTTACAGCTTTCGGGCCGTCTTTGTGCCTTTTTATGGGGCACCGCGCGACAAACACCTTTACGACCATGCGCATGAAAGCCCGGCAGCGATGACCATCCCGTTGTGGATTTTGGCGGCGCTGGCGCTGATCGGTGGGATTTTGCAATTACCGCTCCACATCCCATCGTTAGGTTTAGAACATTGGTTAGCCCCTTCGATTGGTGAGCATGAAGCGCCGCCGTTGACCCCAGAGTTGATTGCTATCACGTTAAGCGCACTGATTGCCGTCTTCGGCTTTTTAATGGCACGGGCGCGCTATCTGAGCAAAGAACCCTGGGCGCAGAGCTTTGCCAAACCTTTCGCTGTTTTTCAGCCGCTGGCCGAGCACAAGTGGTATGTCGATGAATTGTATATGCGGTTTATTGTCAACCCACTGCGCGCGCTCTCGGAGTGGTTTGCTACCGTGATCGACAAAAGTGGGATTGATGCCTTGGTCAACGGGGTGGGTGCCCTTAGTATGCGCCTCGGTGGGCAGGTGCGTCACTTGCAGAATGGCGCGGTGCCATCTTATGCGCTGAGCATTTTGGTCGGCGTCACGGTAATTGTTGCTTATTTCGTCTTTGCCGTTTAGCAAAGCGACGAAGTGAGCGTCAACGGTTTACACTGTTATTCTCACTTCATCAAAAACTCTTTTAAAGGATAGATACGTCATGTCATCTCCTATCCCATACTTGCTTTCGCTGATTACCTTTCTACCCTTGATCGGTGCGCTTGTCATCCTAATTCTGGATAGCGATCAGCTCAAGAAACAAGCCGCGTTCTGGACTACAATCGTCACGTTTGCGGTCAGCTTGTTATTGTGGCTCAATTGGGACAACGGCCAGGCCGGCATGCAATTTGTGGAAAACGTTGCCTGGTCACCGGAACTGGGTTTGCGCTACCATATGGGCGTGGATGGTATCAGCCTCTTTTTGGTGCTGCTGACTACCCTGCTCATGCCGATTGTGGTCTATTTTAGCAATCAACATGTTACTGAGAATGTTGGCGCTTATCTAGTGCTGATGTTATTACTCCAAACCGCCATGATCGGTGTCTTCCTGGCGCTGGATCTAATTCTCTTCTTTGTCTTCTTCGAATTCAGCTTGATCCCAATGTACTTCTTGATCGGGCAGTGGGGTAGCGGCAACCGGATTTACGCCGCCCTCAAATTCTTCCTCTACACTTTTGCTGGCTCCGCCGTGATGTTGGTTGCCATTCTAGCGGTCTATTTTGCCACCGGCACCTTGGATATCACCGAATTGCAGAGCATGGGTGCAACCCTGAGCCCCGCCTTGCAAACCTGGGGGTTCATCGCCTTTGCCCTCGCCTTTGCCGTCAAAGTGCCCCTGTTCCCATTCCACACCTGGTTGCCTGACGCCCATGTGCAAGCGCCAACCGCTGGCTCGATTATCCTGGCCGGTGTACTGCTAAAAATGGGCACCTATGGCTATCTGCGTTTTGCGATGCCTATTTTTCCCGAAGCTGCCGTGCGCTTTGGGCCGGTCGTTGCCACGTTGGCGGTAATCGGCATTCTCTATGGCGCGCTGGTGGCGCTGGTGCAGAAAGATGTGAAGTCGCTGGTTGCCTATAGTTCGGTGGCCCACTTGGGTTACGTCATGTTAGGTCTGGTGGCCAATAATCAGCAAGGCATTAGCGGCTCTGTGTTGCAAATGGTCAACCATGGCCTGAGCACCGGCGCCCTCTTTTTGATGGTAGGCATGCTCTACGAACGTCGCCACACCCGGCTGCTGGCCGAGTTTGGCGGGCTATGGAAGAGCATACCGATCTTTTGTGGCTTCTTCCTGGTGGTAGCGATGAGCAGTGCCGGTCTGCCCGGGCTAAATGGCTTTGTCGGTGAATTTACCATTCTGTTGGGCATGTACGCCAGCCAGCCGTTCTTTGCTATACTGGGCGCACTCGGTGTAATTCTGGCCGCTTGGTACTTGTTGACCGCCTTCCGCCAGGTCGCACAGGGGCCGATTACGAACCCCGCCAACGAAGCATCGCGCTTGCCGGACCTAACCAAGAGCGAGATTGCGATGCTTTTGCCCTTGGTATTGCTCTTTTTCATCATTGGGCTTTTCCCCAACCTGTTTTTAGACAAAATCAATCCATCCGTAGATGCGCTGGTCAGCCAACAGCCCGCGATTGTCATGGAGGTCGAGCGGTAATTTATGCCTGAAAATCTCAACATTAGTGTGATTCTCCCCGAACTGGTACTGGTGATCTTTGCCATGCTAGTGATGGTGGCAGATATGTTTGGCCGTGACGACCGTACAGAAGGGGCGCCGACCGGCAGTCGGGCCCTGATTCCCTGGCTGGCATTGATTGGTGTCGCCGTTGCTGCTTTTGTCTGTGCCGGCCAATTGGGCCAGCCAGCCCTGACCTTCCAAGGCGCGGCGATCTCGGATCATTTTGCGCTCGGTCTACGCTTTATCATTTTGATTGCGACCGGCCTGGGTATCTTGCTCAGTGTTAGCTATATTCCTCTGATCAACCGTCAAGTCGGTGAGTATTACGCGCTTCTGCTGCTCTGTGCGGCCGGTATGGCGATGATGGGCAGCGCCACCGACTTAATGGTGGTTTTTATTGCCTTAGAAATTTTGTCATTGGCTCTCTACATCCTTTGTGGGCTACATCGTGAAAACCCGCGCAGCTCGGAAGCGAGTATGAAATACTTTCTGCTCGGCGCCTTTGCCAGTGCCTTTTTTGTCTACGGCGCAGCCCTGGTCTACGGCGCAGCAGGCAGTACGCAGTACGATGCGATTGCGGCTACACTGGCGGCGGGGAATGGGCAGTTAGAATTGCTTTATCCTGGTATTGCCTTGCTGTTAGTTGGCTTTGGCTTTAAAGTAAGCCTGGTGCCCTTTCACATGTGGACGCCAGATGTCTACCAGGGCGCGCCAACACCGGTGACCGCCTTTATGAGTGTGGGGACCAAAGCTGCGGCTTTTGCAGCCTTTATCCGTGTTCTCGTCGTAGCGCTGCCGGCTCAACAGCCAAGTTGGGGCTGGGCACTGGCGATTTTGGCCATTATCACAATGACCCTGGGCAATCTGAGTGCTCTCCGCCAGACCAGTTTGAAACGTATGCTCGCCTATTCGAGCATTGCCCATGCCGGCTACATCCTGGTTGGCATGGCGGCTGGGACAGCGGAAGGCGCGGATGCTGCGCTCTTTTATCTTTTCACCTACGCCTTTATGAACATCGGCGCCTTTGCGGTTGTGATCATGCTAGAGAAAGCCAACGAAGGCGATGCATTGCAGAATCGGGCGGCTGGGATTGCCCAGCGCTGGCCGTGGCTGGCCGTGGCGATGGCGGTCTTCATGTTTAGCCTCAGTGGCGTGCCGCCGCTAGCCGGTTTCTTTGGTAAATTCTTTGTCTTCAAAGCTGCCGTCGACGGCGGTTGGGCGTGGCTGGCGGTGATCGGTATGCTCAATAGTGCAATTGGGGCCTACTATTATCTGCGTGTCACGGTTTCGATGTATTTCGACAAACCAGGCAGCGAAACAATGACCGAACGCCGCCAGTGGCCGGCGCTCAATGTCGGGTTGGCTCTGGCTGCGGTTTTTACCATCTTGATTGGCATCTTCCCCAGCATGTGGACAGGTTGGTTCCAAGCGGGGTTGGCAAGCCTGGGTGGCTAGCACAACGGATTCGAGACGGGCTGGTGAGAGCTAGCCACTAACTCTATTTGATGAAGAAAAACGGATGGTCGCATTTGCGACCACCCGTTTTTTCGTGAATTGATGAGTGAAAATAGAAGCTACTGGAACTCGATTTTACGGTGACGCATAATGACGCTTTGGGCAAGGCCAATTGCAAACATCATTGAAACGAGGCTGCTGCCACCGTAGCTGACAAAAGGCAATGTCAGACCGGTTACTGGCATCATATTTAAGTTCATGCCTACATTAATTACGGTTTGAAAGAAAATAATCGCGGCCACACCAACGGCTAACAGGCGCCCAAATTGATCGCGCGCCATATCGGCAATCCGTAACAGGCGCCAGATGATAAAGAAAAGTAGCCCTAGCACAAGCAGTGCGCCGACCAAACCCAACTCTTCTGAGATAACGCTGAAGATGAAGTCGGACTGGCGTACGCGCAGAAAGTGTAATTGATTTTGCGTGCCTTCCGCCCAGCCCTGACCAAACCAGCCACCCGAGCCTACCGCAATTAAGGCTTGATCGATATTGTAATTGGCCGCTTCGTGTAGTTCTGGGTACAAAAACATCTGGATGCGCTCAATCATATAGCCTTCCAGACGTTCGCGCAGAAAGAATCCGCCGGCCACTGAGCCCGCGATCAGCAACCCAACCTGCCAAGTGCGAATGCCGGCCACAAGAATTAAAGTACCCCCGATAAAAGCAAAGGTCAGCGCCATGCCAAAATTTGGTTGGAGAAAAATAAGTACCAGCGGCGCCAATAACAAGACGAGGGCAACTAGTAAGTAGGAGAGCCGATGCAGATAATCCTGATACCAACTTAGATACCAAGCCATAAAGATAATAATCAAAAATTTACCCGCTTCGGTTGGTTGCACCAGAATCCCGCCAACACTCAGCCAGCGTTGGGCGCCTGTGTCTTGGGTCGTGCCAAAAAGCTCGACTGCGATCAGTGAAGCCATAAAGAACAGGAAAGCGGGCGGAGCAAACATTTCTAGATGCCGATAATCAAAAACGGCAATCGAGATAAGCGCTACCAGACCGATGACAGCAAAGATTAACTGCCGGGTCCAATAATCACTCAAGTCAATCGTATTAAACGTAGCGCTATAGACCATGCCAATGCCAATGAAGCAGAGCAACAGAACGGCAAAGAAGAGCGACCAATCAAAATAACGCCAAAGTTGACGATCTAGCATAAGATACAATTTCTCCAAACACGGTACTAACTACTTACGACCAAACATTTTCATCAACCAGGTAAAAAGCCCAGGTTGGCGAAAATCCATCAGTGGCACGTTGTTGCCCATCACGCGCTGGGCGATGTTGTGATAGGCCTGGGCCACATGCAGCCGCCGATCAAAGACGGCCGGCACACCTCGATCTGTCGTTAAGACAATATTTTTGTCCTCTGGCACGACACCTAACAGATCGATCGACAGAATATCCAGAATATCGTCAATCCCCCGCATCTCACCGCTGCGCGCCAATTTGGGATTGTAGCGATTGACGATTAAGCCGGGCTGGCGCTTCCAATCACGCTCTAACAGATAAATCACTTTATCGGCATCGCGCAGCGCACTGACATCCGATGTCGTGACGATCAAGATGCGGTCGGCGGGGGCAACCACGTTTTGAAACCCATGCTCAATCCCAGCCGGCGAGTCAACGATAATATAATCGGCCATCTGGCGCAGTTCACGGCAAATCGTCACCATCTGGTCGGGATTCACATCGGCCTTATCGCGCGTTTGGGCGGCTGGCAATAGATGTAGCCACTTAGCACGTGTATCGCGCACCAACGCCTGTTGCAAAAGACAGCGCTGCTCCACGACATCTACCAAGTCATAAATGATGCGATTTTCCAGACCCATCACCAAGTCTAGGTTACGCAAACCAATATCACCGTCTACAGCCACCACGCGTTTGCCGGTCAGCGCCAATGCCGACGCCAGATTGGCAACCGTGGTTGTTTTGCCCACGCCTCCTTTGCCCGAAGTGATCGTAATAACTACGCCTGCCATGATCCGCCTTTATTTGGATTGCTGTGAGGGCAACTGCGCCATTTGTAACTGTACGGGCTATATAAAAGATGCTAAACGACGTATCGATCAACCAACAGCCAGGGCCATTACTCTCTGATCTGTAATTAACGGCGGAATGCGGCAAGACCACCAGGTTTTGATTCGTCCCAAGGTTCAATCAACACCTGCTGGTTGTTCAGATAGGCAAGCTCCGGACGTTTGACAGTGGTCCGCTTCTTTAGCAGACGGGCGGCTAGACCGGTTGGCTCTTCGGGCGCAACCGCGGCAACCCCCGCCACTTGTAATTGCACTGGGTCTAGTTCGAAGGCAACAATGACAGAACGCGTATCGCCATCGGCGCCGGCATGGACAATACCACGCAGGCGACCCCAGACAAAGATATCGCCGGCGCTAATCACCTCTGCACCGGGATTAACATCCCCAATGACCAGAATATGCTCACGTTTTTGGAGCACCTGTCCTGAGCGTAGATTGCCGCGGTAGACAAAATAGCGTTCACCTTCGCGGTTGCTGCCTGCCGGCTGTGCTTCCGCCGCTTCTGCCGGATCTGGGGGATCGAGTTTGGTTGCCAGGCCTAGATTCAGCGCGGCTTGAAAGGTGCGTTCGGATTTGGTGCGTACTGCGCCCAACTTTAAACCAACATGTTCCAATGTTTCGCGCACCTGCGCAAGTTCATTTTCCAGTAGCGGCCGTGCGCCAATATCCAAGGCCACCTTGCCCCCGCGGAAAAAGTCCGACGCTTGCGCTAAGCGTTCAGCTAAATTCGCCAAGAGATCGCCCCAGTTGCCTTTGCCGATCTCAATCGCTACACCATCAGTACGCCCTTTGATGCTAATCGCGCCGGCATTAATTTCAGGTAGTGGCGCTGGATCGGCAACCGCTGGAGGTGGTGTGGCAGATGATGGCGGTGATGCAGATTCCACGGCAGTCGTGGGCGGAGCAACGAATTCAGCAGGGGTGCCATTCTCGCGCGCAACGAATAGCGCAGAACCTGATCGGGCATCCGCCACCACAGTGTTGGAGGTGGACGAACGCAAAGTAGAGCCTGCATTGATGACGGTAGTCGGTACGGTGACGTCGTCAAGCAAGGCATCAATTTTGGAGCGGATCGGGTCGCGCCGTGCCCCATTATTGGGGAACGAGCCAGACTCAGGGGGCCGGGCATCCATTGCGGCCATGCATAAACCTACTTTCTAAATTTGACGACAAATACTGGTCTACGTCCAGTGATTCAGCGAACAGCAATCACTGTAGACGAATAGCTGCTTATTAACAACTGGTCACTGGCCACTATATACATCACCGTGGTCGGATCTCTCTAAAATAGGCTTCCAAGATGGTTTTTGTGACTGGGATGGCGGTTGCCGACCCTTCACCGCCATTGTAGACAAAAGTAACAACAGCAATTTCTGGATTTTCATAGGGCGCAAATGCTACATACCAGGCGTGCGAAGGTCGCAGGTCTTCTTCATCCAGACAATCTTCTTTTTCAGGATTATAATGTTCTTTATCGCAGAACTCCGCCGTACCTGTTTTACCCGCCACCGTAATACCTTCGATCCGGCTGGTAGTAGCCGTCCCAAAATCGGCATTTACCGCCGCCCACATCCCCTGGCGCACCAAGTCGATTGCACCCTCTGGCGCGGCCAACTGGCGCACAACATGGGGTGTAAAGTCGCGCTGAACGCGGCCAACTGTATCGGTCAATTGATAAACAACCTGCGGCTGGTAAACCGTGCCCCCGTTGGCTACGGTTGCGGTGCTCACTAATACTTGAAGCGGCGTTGCCAACATATAACCTTGTCCAATCGCCATGTTATAACTGTCACCTGTGGTCCAGCTTTCGGCATAGAGTTGGCGTTTCCACTGACCAGTTGGAACAAAGGCGCCGATCTCACCGATCAGATCAATCCCCGTGGGGGCGCCATAACTAAGTTGTTCGGACCAACTTGACAGCGCCTTTTGACCTAATCCTCTGAACTTCGCCGGTGTATAGCCGCCGCCGATCCAGTAGAAAAAAATATCGTTGGACAGGGCCAACGCCTGCACAACATTTAGCGGACCATGATTGATCCCCAATCTATGGTTCCAACTCACAAATCTTTGGGCCTGTGAAAGGTCATTCGGGAAAAATATATTTGGCAGCAGAATTGGGCCGGCATCCATGACGGTTGTGTTCTCATCGATTACGCCTTCGCTTAACGCCGCGACAGAGGTAACCAGTTTGAAGGTAGAGCCGGGCGGATAGCGTCCCCCGATCGCATAGTTGATCAATGGCTTGCGCTTGTCGCGCTGTAGCGCCAAATATTTCTCATTAATGCTTTCTGCAAAATCGTTATTGTCATAAGTCGGTAAACTGACCATGCCTAAAATGGCGCCATTTTGGGGGTTCATAGCAATGGTGACGCCCCAATCGACCTTCTTTTCCGTTAACATGGCCTGCAAAGATTCACTCATCACCCGCTGCAAGCGCAGATCGATGTTGAGGATTAAATTGGAGCCAGGAATAGGCTCCTGGATCTTGCCAACCGTGCCTACCTCACGGCCAAGGATGTCTTGTTCTAATGTTTTATACCCAGGGAGGCCACGCAATTCGTCTTGATAGGAACCCTCCAGACCGCTCAGACCTACCTTTTCGTTTTGGTTGTAGCCACGATTGGTATATTCTCTGACCCGCAAAGCTGGGATAGGGCCCATAAAACCGAGCACATGGCTAAAAAGCCCGCCATAGACATACTGCCGAATGGGCGCTTGGTTTACCCGCACACTCGCCATATGATAGCGTTCTTCTTCGATCCCGAAAGCTTTTTCACGTTCGACATTGTCTAGAATAGGCACGGCCTCTGATGCGCTGCCCAAGCGTTTGAATTCGATTGCACGCTTGATCAAGGCAACCAAGCCGGACAGCGGCAACGGTTCAGAGATGTCGGGAACGGTGATTGGCATGGCAATCAACCCCGTCGGCAGATTTTCCTGAAAGACAATTTCTTTGGCATCACCCCGCACCGTAATAAAATCTACGTTTAGCCCGGCTTCGGTCAATGTTTTGGCATAGTCGGACCGGCCCAATGTGCGGAACATGATCTCAGCTACCCGTAACGCTACCTTCGGATCGGAATCTGCAGCAAGGAGTTGGAGTACTTTGGCAATCTCTGCCCCCTCTTCGTCAATATCGGGTGTCTCTTCCAGATCCGCAGGCAAGTCATCGGGCACCAGGGCAATTTCAAAGCTAGATTTGTTACGCGTTAAAATTTCACCATTGCGGTCGTAGACAACGCCGCGCGGTGCGATGACTTCTTTTGTTTCCAGGCGGTTTTCATCTGCTCGCTCCCGGTATTCCTGACCCTCGATAACTTGTAATTGAACAAGGCGACCAGTAATCACAATAAAGGCAAGGAAAAGCCCCAGCCGGAAGAGCAACATGGAAATTGTCGATGTATCACGCGTTGATTTTTGTTCGTACATAAACTAAGCTAGCTAAATCTAACTAATTGACGATCATTGTAATTGATGATCGTTGTAATTGATGATCGTTGTGGGTGGCTGTCTACCCGCATTCGTCGTTCATCTCACATGCCCATTGCTTCCGAACGCTCGGGCACTCGGTTTAACAGCGGCGTCAGGAAGAGCATCACCGTCGTGTTGTAAAATAAGGCCGGGACAATGATAAACTGTAACGTTGGCCAAAAGGCGAGTTCATAGCGCACCGCACTGACGCTGGGCAGGGCCAGAAAGTTGACGGCGCTTTCTACCCAAGATAATATGGCCACGTAGGTTGTGCCATAGACAAATGTACCAATAATGGTTGCCACCAGGGGCACCAAGACATTAAAACGTGAAAGCGTCCGCTGTCCCACCCCCACCGCCAAACTAGCCGTCATCAGCGCCAAACAAGAGCTGCCCATCGGGCCACCACTGAAAATATCCAGGGCAAGGCCGCCGGCAAAAGCCCAGATAACACCGGTTCGGCTGCCATAGATCAAAACCCCGGTCACGACCAATAATAGGACCAAATCCGGTTTAACGCCCCCCATTTCGAGGCGCACAGCCGCCGTCGACTGCAAAAGCGCCGCTACGAATAAGAGCGGAATCATTAGATAGAATAAGAGATCGCGGTTCATGGGGCGCCTTCCCCTGGCGCAGGGAGCGGCACAGTCAATGGCGGATTGGCGTCCACACCGTTCGATGCTGTAATACCGAACGTGCCGGAAATGCCCGTTGTACCGGAGATACCGTTCGTGCCGGTAATTGTGCCGGCGGCATTAGGTGTCGGGATGGGCGCGAGCGCCTCGACTTCTTCGGCTGGATCAAAGTTGGTTACCACTGCAACTAACTCCAGCCGCCGGAAATCGACAGTGGGGCGGATGACGGCTTGTTGCGAAAAATCGATGTCGCGCTGGATGATTTCTACGACTTGGCCAATCGGAATCCCGCGCGGGAACCTGCTGCCCAGGCCCGAGGTCAAAACAGCTTCGCCGACTTTAAATTCTCGATTGTTTGGAATGAAATCCATGAGTAGATTGCCACCGGCAGAGCCGCGCACAACGCCATCGAGCCGGCTTTCCTGCAAAACGACCTGCACGGCGCTGGTTGGATCGGTGAGCAGTAGCACCTTGGATTGTGAATTACTGGTTACTTCGGTGATGCGCCCCACCAACCCTTGATCAGTCAGCACCGTCATCCCCACTTTTACACCATGAGTCAAGCCCAAATCGATCCGAATCGAATCGAGAAAGTTGGTGCTTTCCTGGCTGATCGCCAGCCCCACAATTTGAGCGCCGCGCAACTCGAGGCCAGGCCGCTTCTGCGCAAAATCTAGCAGATCGCGCAAGGATTCGTTTTCACGCTCCATCTCGCGCAGCGTAAAGTTCTGTGCCAGCAAGCTAGAATTGAACTGCTCCAATTCGGCATTGCGCTGGCGCAGATTGCGCAATTCGACAAAGAATGAGACAACGTTGGTGACATTTTGGGTGACGGCGGTTGCGCTCACTTGTGCGGGGGAAGTGAAGAGTGCGATTGCGCTTTGCAACGGGCGCAGTTGGCCGGTTAATTGCAGCGCCATCAATACCAATGCAGCTAGCGACAAAATCACAACCCGTATGCCAATATCGCCTACGCTTCTGGGACGTCGTTCGATATTCCGCATAGTCAATCAGTATCACTGAAAATCATAGTCAATCGGTTTGCCAACTCCTACGCGGAAGGCAAGCTGCAAAATGCAGCCTGCCTTATGCGCTGCACTATCGAATTGTGCTCTTGCGCTGCATACTGGTGAGGGTTTCCCGGTAAAATTCCGGTTTTTCTAGAATCATGCCGGTGCCCATGACCACCGCAGTTAATGGGTTGTCGGCCACGTAGACATGCATGCGCGTCTCGTCTTGTAAGCGCTGGGCCAGCCCTTGTAAAAGCGCGCCGCCGCCGGCCAACACGATACCATACTCCATCAAGTCTGCCACCAACTCGGGCGGCGTTTCATCCAATGTTGCCTTAACCGCATCGACAATCACTTGGACTGAGCCAGAGAGCGCCTCACGAATTTCCACCGAACTGACCTCAACGGCTTCGGGCAGACCCGTAATCAGGTTGCGGCCACGCAAAATCATCGTGCGTTCACGTTCCAACGGATAGGCAGAACCAATTTCGATCTTGGTGCGCTCGGCCATGCGTTCGCCAATTAACAAGCTGTATTTCTGGCGCGCATAGTTCATAATATCTTCGTTCATTTCGTCGCCAGCCACGCGGATCGAGCGCGAGACGACAATGCCGCCCAATGAAATCACGGCAACTTCGGTAGTGCCACCGCCGATGTCAACAATCATCGAGCCGACCGACTCGGTAACGGGCAGACCGGCGCCAATCGCCGCCGCCATTGGCTCTTCCACCAAGCCCGCCTCTCGTGCACCGGCACTGATCGCGGCGTCGCGCACGGCGCGTTTTTCTACTTCCGTGACGCCAGAAGGAATACCGATCACAACCCGGGGCCGCGCCGTACCAAAGGCACGGTTGCCATGCACTTTGCCGATGAAGTGATGAATCATCTGCTCAGTCACATCAAAATCTGAGATCACACCATCTTGCAAGGGACGGACAGCAACGATGTGGGCCGGTGTACGCCCGACCATTTCTTTGGCATCATTGCCAATCGCCTTGACGGCATTGCGCCGCCGCGACGAACGATCAATCGCAACAATCGAGGGTTCATTGATCACGATGCCTCGATTTTTGACATGGACCAATGTATTTGCCGTGCCAAGATCGATGCCAATGTCCAGAGAAAAGAGACCCAACAGCCAGTCAAATGGGTTGTTCACGTTACACTCACTCCATCCAATCAAAACCTCAACCTAGAACCGACAGGCAGCCAGAAAGCTGACACAAAGTAGCTTGCGACACGCACTGATTGATCAAAGACGTGAGCCGACAAACATTATTTACGCCAGTGACTGCGAGTTTAAATTTTTGCGCTGCTTCCCTGGTAGCCCAGTGCTGAGGGCGAACTACAGACAAACTAAGCAACATTATACCACAAGCGATCACTTGACAAAAAAGTATCTCTCTGCAAAGGGTCTCCCGCTTCTGCTTTCTTAGCCCGTGATAAAAAGAAAACAAACCGACCACGTTTGAACCTAGTTCTTTGCCTCATCTGTGAAAAGTGGGCAAATACATTGTTTTTGAAAGGCAAAACACTGGTTTGTCCACTTTTCACAGATGAGTGAATTCTTGTAAAGACGCAAACAGTCAAACAAAAGATACGTATGGTATAATTTTGCACGATGAAAAGTGCAAATATGGCCCAAGCTACGGATGACGCTACCGCTCTGTTGCTTCAAACGATTGTAGCCGCGCAGGAACGGTATCACTTTTTCTCACCGCCAGCGCACGACCAGCCACTTACGGCGATCGTCGGTGTCAGTGGCGGCGCGGATAGCGTTTGTCTGCTGCATGCCCTGGTACAATTAGCGGCTAACTGGTGCTTGATCCTGCATATAGCCCATCTGGATCACAATTTGCGCCCAGAGTCAGCGGCGGATGCGCACTTCGTTGCGCAGTTGGCTGCTGAACTACAGCTACCCATCCATTGCCGGCGCTTGGCCGTTGGTGAACTGGACGGGCAACCAGGTGGTCTGGAGGCCGCAGCCAGGCGTGCACGCTATGCGTTTCTCGCTCAGACTGCTATAAACGTTACACCGGCGGCGCAGGTTCCTTTGATAGTACTCGCCCACCAGGCTGATGATCAAGCCGAGACACTTTTGCTGAATCTCATCCGTGGCAGTGGCTTGCAAGGGTTGGGTGGGATGCGACCACTCCAGGAGCTTTCTACACGGCCAGGAATTGATACGCCCACTGTGAATCAACGCACCGTGTGCATCGTACGCCCGTTGCTGACCGTACGTCGGCAGACTATTCTGACCTATTTGCAGCAAAACCATTTGGCGTGGCGTGAGGATGCGAGCAATGCTGATACAACCTTTGTGCGCAACCATCTGCGCCACCAAGTGCTGCCTTTACTGGCGCAGATAAATCCAGGCGTGGTAGAAACTTTGGCGCGTACGGCCCAAATCCTAGCGGCGGACGCGGCGCGCTTGCACGAACTAGATCGGCAAAAATTAGCCACCTTGACTTTAGAGCCAAGTCCATTACCCTCAGGCAACTCGCAGCAATCTCTAGAGCGGATTGTCATCGATGCAGAGCAATGGCTAGCCTTGCCCTTAGCGGATCAACGAGGCGTATTGCGCCAAGCGCTCGCCTACTTACAACCAGGGTTAAACAACATTGGTTTTGAGTTGACGGAAACCCTGATCGAACGCTTGCACGCCCACCGCCATGCCAGTGGCCCGCATCCACTGCTGGCCGATGTGGCCTGGAGTGTGGTGGGCGCAAGCAAGGATCATCCGCTGCGGCTTAGTCTGCATCGGATCGACGCCCTGCCATTTGCACTGGACCAGCCTTATTTGGATGCGGTATGGCGAACGGAGATAGGAACGAAGCCCCTGTTGCCTGCTGACGCAGTACATCTGGTTGATGGTTGGACGCTGCACATAGCGTTGATGGCGGTGGAACATTTGCCTGCCCAGTGGCGGTGCGATAACCAGCCCTGGCAAGCTTATTTGGATGCAGATCAAGTGGGCGAACCAGTGTTAACCGCGCCGCAGCCGGGTCTGCGCTTTGCGCCGCTGGGCATGCACGGTCAGCACAAAACGCTGGGCGACTTTTTTACCAATCGCAAAGTGCCGCTGGCGCTTCGCAGTGGCTGGCCGATTATTGTGGATGCTCAAAGTAGTGATCTAATCTGGGTCTGCGGGCTCGCACCTGCCGAGCGCACGCGTATCACCGCTGAGACGCAACGGGTGCTGCACATGCAGTGGGCTCAGGCGTAATGTACCCCGTTTTTAAAAGCGGGGCGATCGATTTGAAAAATTGAGGTACATTTTCACAATGCGCATTAACGTAAAACCATTGACCCACTGGATCATTTATCGCGGCTACAAAGTTCGTTTTACCGAGCGTACACCAGGCTGCGTGACGGGCGTGCTCACTCGACCAGATGGCGAAGTCAGTTTTCAGTATAATCCAGCTACACAACGCGTGGATTTACCCGACGAACAGATTATGATCAACGAATATGGATGGGAATTGAGCAAAGAAACCGTGCAAGATGAATCATAGCCCCTTAGCAACTGTCATTCTCAAGCCGGACCGTGAGAAACCGGTACGGCAAGGCCATCCTTGGATCTTTAGTGGCGCTATCCAACGTCTGCCCGAACAAGCGCAAGATGGCGACATTGTCGCGGTCTGCGATGCGCGGGGCGCCTGGTTGGCCCAGGGTTACCTCAACCGCGCCAGCCAGATCCAGGTGCGCCTGCTCAGTTGGGATCCGAAAGAAGTAATTGATGAGCACTTCTGGCGGCGAAAATTGAGCCAATCTATCCGCGCTCGGCATGGGTTGAGCACGAGTGGGGACACCACGGCCTATCGCCTCGTCAATGCCGAGAGTGATTATTTGCCCGGTTTGGTTGTGGATCGTTACGGCTCAGTCCTCGTAATGCAGGTAGGCACGTTGGGCATTGAACTGCGCAAGCGTGAACTCGCCAATCTATTGTTAGAGTTGACTGATTGTAGCAGCGTAATCGAGCGCAGCGAGATGGCGATCCGCCGTCAAGAAGGGCTAGGCGACGCATCCGGTCTGTTGGCCGGTGTGGCGCCAGCAGAACAGGTGACCGTGCAGGAACTTGGCTTGCAGTTTTACGTTGATCTGCTGAACGGGCAAAAGAGTGGCTTTTATATGGATCAGCGCTTCAATCGGCAACGCGTGGCCAGTTATTGTGCCGGTGGCGACGTGCTCAATGCCTTTAGCTACACGGGCGCGTTTGCCGTCCATGCGCTAGCCCAGGGGGCACGCACGGTTATTAACGTCGATACCAGCGTCGAGGCATTGGAACTGGGCGAAGCAAATTTGCGTTTGAATGGGTTCGATCCTGATACACAGACCGAAAATATTGCCGGTGATCTCTTTGAGGTCTTGCGTGACTGGCGCAACGCCGGTAAACAACGTTTTGATCTGATCATCTTGGATCCGCCCAAGTTTGCGCAAAGCAAGGGAAATCTGGAGCGGGCACTGCGCGGCTACAAAGATATTAACTTATTGGCGATGGGTTTACTAAAGCCAGGCGGGTTCCTGGCTACTTTTAGCTGTAGTGGCCTGGTAAGCGCCGACCTTTTCCAAAAAGTAGTCTTTGGGGCGGCTGTTGATGCTGGCCGGCCTGTGCAAATTTTGGAATGGCTGCGTCAGGCCAGTGATCATCCCGTCGCCATCACTTTTCCAGAAGGCGAATATTTAAAAGGTTTAATTTGTCGAGTGCTATGAACGAGTCAATCGAAAGTTTGTTGTCTCAATTGCAGTTCGATCTCAGCAATCCGTTGCCGGGTCGCGCCGCGCAGTATCGCATGGCCCCCTCGCCACGGACCACTGATGATCTTTATTATGATACACCGCGCCCCGATGCGCGCCAGGGTGGCGTGCTGATCTTGCTCTATCCTCATCAAGATCGTCTCTACATACCATTAATTTTGCGTCCTACCTATGAGGGTGTCCACAGCGGGCAGATCGGCCTGCCGGGTGGCGGCTACGAAAGTAGTGATTCGGATCTGACGGCCACGGCGTTGCGCGAGGCCCATGAAGAGATTGGCATCCAAGTAGAGTCAGTCACTCTATTGGGACAATTGAGTCCACTCTATGTTTTTGCGAGTAATTATCTAGTTCAGCCGATTGTGGCGTGGACATCGCAGCGGCCCGAATTTAGGCTTGACCCCCACGAAGTTGAGCTGCTACTAGAAGTTCCACTGCTCGATTTGCTCGACACCAATAATTATCAGCGTGAAACATGGGAATTGCGCGGCCGTATGGTTCAGGTTCCTTTCTTCTGTATTCAAACGCAGAAAATTTGGGGCGCAACGGCGATGATCTTAAGTGAGTTATTGGCGTTGCCAGCACTCCACCATGTGTCAGGGCGCTAATTTGTCTAGTTAAGCTAGTAATGTTATTCTCCTCAAAACCTCTTTTTATAACTCTATTTGATCGTGCTAATTTTCAATGCAACTCTATGCTTTGATTATCACTTAAATTGCGCCCCATGCTAAACGGTCCAATAACATTTAATTCTATAATTAAAAGCCTTTGCTTCTGTTTTTACGGTCACAAGACTTCATAAAACATTGCAGACTTATAATAATTAGACTAACATATAGAGTATGGTTTATCATCCTTCTCCTATCATAAATAACATATTTATTTGTAAGCGATCAGTAAGCAATCGATAACACACTATTAAAAATATCGAGGTATGCTATTAAGGCAAGTAATCTGGGAATTATTGACAACTAAAATTAGTTGTTACACGAGTGCCATTTATCCAACCTGCTATAATTGCATCGATTTAAAATAAAAATCAACGCTAAGCCGGTTAGTTAAAACACAAAATTGAGGCACTGCAAAACGTTCAAAAGATTACTTGGTTTATTGTGTATCTGGCTGGAAAATCTATTGCTTTTGCTGGAGTCAATTTATGGCACAAAGTTATTTCACTAAAAAAAATCTAATTCTACTTTGTTTGCTTGGTTTTGTCTTACTGCTACCCGGTGCGACAGGGCCGCGCGCCTACGCCGAAACATTCGACGCCCCCGCCGTTCGCTATGATCCTTTCACGCGTATCATCTACATCGGCGCCGACGTGGGCTTGCCCGCCGCCAGCCAGCCGATCAGCGTGCCTGATCTAGCCGCTACTTTGACGCTGCAAGGGGCTCCCGATCTGGTGGTTGATCAAGGCGCAGGCGCTTGGTTGCTCAAAGCTAATGTGATCATTAGTACAACGGCTCGGTTAGAAGCCACCAACGCCACGATCACTGCACTCCGCATCGATAGTCCGCCCCTAAGTGCGACTAAAATCATTGCGAAGCGCGGTGGTCATTTGCTGATCAGCGGCATTAAGGTGTTCGGCTGGGAAGGTGACGCCATTGATACCAACATCACCAACCAGCGTAGCTATCTGCTCGCCTTCGAGGGCGGGCGGATGGACATTATGAACAGTGAAGTCGCTTATCTGGGCTGGGCGGATGGGGAACCGAGCGGTCTCTCTTGGCGCAAACGGCTAGTCTTTGCGGACCCGACCACCGGCGCCACAGGTGGCATTTTTGACAGCGATATCCATCATAACTACTTTGGCATGTACTCCTATGAAGCCTACAAAGTCGATATTTTGCGCAGCGAAGTCCACGACAACCTTTCCTACGGCATCGACCCGCATGATTACTCA
>JBBRVA010000039.1:0-18321 GCA_038247295.1 Caldilineales bacterium
ATGCCATTTGCCTTCACCCAAGTGGAGCTCCAGCCAACCTCAGCCAACGCGACGCAATTGATCGACGAGGCCTATGTCCAACTCAGCGGCGATGGATTGGCCGGTGGGCGCGCCTATCTGATCCGGCGCGACGCGCGGATGGTCGATCTGGGCCGCGCAATGGGTACATCGGTGCTAGCGCGTGGGGCGCAGGTGGAGGATGCGGTGTGCGTCTTTGGTCAGGATGTCTTCGCCTGTGGCACGTATACCACCAATACATCGTTACGGCTACAGGCGCAGCCAGCGTGGTCACCCGAGGTTACGCTGACACCCAAGGATGCCACCACCGTGCAGATGCTGGTCAGCAGCGCCGATGGCAGCTCGCTCACAGCCACACTTTACCCGCAAGGTGAATTTTCAAGCACCATTGCCTTGACAGCGGGCGTTACCGCCACCCTGACCTTCACGCAGCCCGTGCAAAATATGCTGATCGATTTGATCGGCAGCGATCCGCTCACCCAACACAGCGTGATTGGCTATGCGCTCGACAACGGGCCGGGGCGTAAGTGGAGCCACGACACCTTTACGAGTGGCGATGGCGGGGTGGTGATCTTCCCGCCCGCCGAACTTGACCCAGACGGCGTGCTGGTGTTGCAAACGGTTACGCACGTACCGGATTTCCCCAGCGACTTAACCATTATCGGTCGCGCCTATCATGTGCGCAGCAACAAGACCGCCACCACGTTTCACGACGGCAGCATCAGCTTTCAATATCTCGGCGCAGACGTGTTGCTGACAGGGTATCCAGAGGATAGCTTGGTGCTTCACTACTGGAACGGGGCCACCTGGCAACAATTAGCAACGACGCGCAACCTGACGCAGAACATTGCTTCGGCAACGTTGCCAGGGCCGGGCATCTATGTGTTGACGGTCGGCGCCGTCAAGCTGGATCCGCAGGCAGTTTCACCAAGCGCAGCTACTGCTGGTCAGACGGACAGGGTAACGATTACAGGGTTGCCAAGCGTCACGTATTTTATGCAGCCGCTGACGCTGACCCTGACTGGTGAGACCGGCACATCCTATCCCCTGAGCATAACCTCCATCACTTCGCAGACGATCAGCGTACAGATACTCAACACCCTACCAGTCGATCTCTACGACCTCCACATCGCTCACCCAGGCAGTCAGACGGTCATCCGTCGTGCGGCCTTTGCCCTGTACACACAACCCGTCACCTCCTGTTTCTTCGATGACTTCAAGAGTGGTTTGGGTAAGTGGGAACGCACAGGTGAATGGGATATTGTCACACGCGATGGGTGGGAAGCAGTGACCGACAGCCCGAACCATCCTTACCGCAGCGCCGAACCGGGGACAATCCTGACCACGACGCTAACCTCGCAGCCGTTTGATTTGACGGCGTGTCGCACAGCCAGCAGCGATCCGAACGCGGTACCGATGCTCAATTTGCACCATGCCTATCAATTGCTGGCGAATGATGCGTTTGTGGTCGAGTTGTCTACCGACAACGGCATCACCTGGCACAGGATAACCAGCTATGCGGGGCAGGCGCTTGTGGCAGCCGCCCAGCTGCAGGACAATGAATGGAGCGCAGTCAACTGGCAGACGACCCCGTTGAATCTAGCGGCTTATCAAGACGCCACTAGTGTGCGGCTACGTTTTGCCTTGCAAGCTGATGAGCTCGGCAGCGGCAAAGGCTTGATCATCGATGAAGTAAGTGTAACTCTAGCCGTGCCTGCGCCCACACCGGAACCGACGCCTAATCCCATACCGGAACCGACGCCCGAGGCCACACCGGAAAACAAGTTGTTTTTGCCGCTTGTGAGTCAAGCGAATAAAAACACGATCAATGCTGAGTTGGCCAACCCATCTGACACCAAGTAGGAGCGCGCCATCAGCGTTACCGCAAAGCCATCTAAGCGGGGAAGAGAAAGTGTTTTTGCCTTTGATTGAGCCATAATGCCTGCTGTTAATGTCTAATAAACGCGTAAGCTGGCGCAGCAATGTCACAACAACGTCAGCCAAACATCTACAATCGTCAGATTCAAGACAGGCAAAGCGCACGAATGGGGGTATAATCAGTTGTGCCGGCACCAGCGAACGAAATCGCGCCAGGCCCCGTTGCCACAAATAGGAGTAAGCAGATGAGTCCGACATTATTGGAAGGCGTCGCCATACTGGTCATGATCGTCGTCGCCTGGCAGATTGGCATTCGTCTGGCGCCGGATATCATGAGCGCGCTGCAACGGGCCTATGCACAGTTATTCGCAGCCGACAATCACAAATCAGCGGAGGACAATCGATCCGCACCAAAGGAGTTTCCCAGTGACAGAGAGAATTAGTTCGATCCGGAACCGAGCCACGCCCACCGCAACCCTTGTCATCATCGGCTTAATCGCCGTTGCTATGCTCTGGCTAGTTACGGCTGCTTGGCGTAGCATTAACCCTGGTTATGTCGGCATCGTTTTTGATAAGATTACGCACAAGGTGACGGCGCGTGTGTTGGAGCCAGGCTGGGCGTTTATCAACCCATTCTCCCAGGCGATTCAAGAATATCCCGTCACCATCCAGAACTATTCGATGGTGCAAAAGGGTGGTGAAGGCACCGTTGAGGGTGATGATAGTATCAAGGTGCAAAGCAGTGAAGGCCAACAAGTCAACTTGGATGTCGTGATCCAGTATCAGGTCAAGCGCGAAGAAGCGGGTGCGCTGTACGAAGACTGGGGTGGAGCCGCAATTGAAATTGTCGAAGATCGCGTTGTTCGTCAATACACGCGCACGCAGGTGCCAGTGATTGCCGCCCTGTATGGCTGGGAAGAGATCACAGCGAGCAAGCGCGGTGAAATGGTGGCCAAGATTAGCGAAGCGCTCAAGACAGAATTCGCCCGTCGCCACCTGGAGATGATCTCTTTCGGCATCCGTGAAGTTCATCTGCCCGAAGCCCTGCAACAGGCACTTACCATTAAGATTCAGGCGCAACAGCAGGCCGAGCAGCAAAAATACCAGCTTGATCAAGCCCGTGTCAAAGCCGAGCAGGATCAGGTGGAAGCGGAAGGCCGCGCCAATGCCTTAAAAGCGCAAGCCGACGGCGAAGCGCAAGCGACATTGATCCGCGCCGAAGCCCAAGCCGAGGCCAATCGCCAATTGGCGGTTAGTTTGACGCCCGAGTTGATCCGTTATCAGCAGTTGCAGCGCTGGGATGGCCGGTTACCGGTCTTCCAAGGCAGCAGCGCGACCCCATTGATTGACGTCAGCGAGATTGTAAGTGGGAGTTTGGGCCAGTAAATAGTGTAAGGAAGAGGGAGACAAGTAGACAAGTAGAGAGCTAGACAGGTAGACAGGGAAATAGGTAGACAAGGAACACCCACTTGTCTACCTATTTCCCTATTTCCTTGTCTACCTGTCTAGCTCTCCCTAATTACCCGGCGTGCCTAACGCCACCACAATCCGCTGCGGCGCTTGCGTAGCGCGCTGATCCGGCGTGTAGTAGTCGTAGGCCGTGCTGCTCGGTGTCTGCGCCTTGATTGGGAAACGGGCCAGCAAGCCGTAGGTAAAGGTAAAGACCTCACCGCTTGGCACGTCCGTCAGATAGAGAATGATCTGGCGGCCGGTCAATTCGTAACGGTCGATCAATTCCGCTTCTACCAACGCATCCAGGTCATCGGTCACGGGGCTGAAACCGGGCGGAATGCCCAAGTCGACGAGTACGGTGCCCGCGGTGCCCGCCGCCAACAATTCCACCTGCGCCGTCACATTGACCGTATCGTTGACTTGCAACGTCGTCCGATCATATTGCACATCGACGCGCATCGCGGCGTCGGCTGGGGCGACAGGCTTCACATCTGCCCACGGGACGTAAGACTCAGTGATCACCTGATACTGTAAACTGCGCTCCCCTTCGACCGTAATCGACAAATCATTCACGTCGCCACCCAAATCGTCAAAGCGGATCTGTTGCACCACGTCGGCGTTTTCGGCATTGACAGTGAGGGTTTGCGTGCGTGCGCCATTCAGGCTAATCGTGACGGTGGCAGCGCCGGCTTCGCCGCCCACTTCTGCCGCCAACAGCAACGCTTTCAGCGCCAACACAGTCGCTTGCGTGGTGTAGAACATGCCGTTGGGGTCGCGCTGGCTGATCAGATAGTCGATGGCCTGTTGCGCCACGTCCAGTTTGTATTCGGTGCGCAGCAGTGCCGTCGCCACCATCGCCGTCGTTTCGATGCCGGCCACGTTGCCGCTCGATCCCAGCCAGCTTTCCAAGTCAGATGCCCAGTAGACCGTGTCGGCGGGGTCAGGTTGGGACTGATCGAGCAAGTGATCGAGCACGGCAGTGGCGTCGTTGCCACTGGCGATCAAGGCATTGGCGATCAAGGCCAGGGCATAAGGATCAGCCAGGGTTGGCGTTGCCAGCGGCGAGGCGGCCTGACCCTGCCCACCGCTCTTCGGCTGGGCTGCGCTTGTCAGCAAACCGACCACGTTCTCCATGACATAAGCGATGCCATTCTGCACGGGTGCGCTTTGGGCGTAACCGGCGTCGCTCAAAGCCCAGACAATGTAGGCGGTAGCAAGCAGGTTGCCGTCACCGATGTCTTCTAGCCCACTTTCAATTGTCATCCCGTCTGGACTCCAACTACCGTCCCCATTCTGGCGCTGAAAGAGAAAATTTGCGATGCGTTCGAGAACAGCTGGGTCCACATAGCTGACCTGGCTCATGTCGGTAAACTCCATCAGGCCATAAGCGGTGAGCATAGTTTGCGGCGGCGGATCACCAAAAAGGCTAAAGCCACCCGGCATACCGTCCACTTCGAAGCCGACCAGGCGCTGGTAGCCCAGGTTGATATATTGCTCGGCCTGCAACTGGATGCGCGGGTTGATCTGGCCGGTGCTCTTCAGATAGTCGAGCACCATCACGTTCGGGTAGGTCGTACTGCTCGTCTGCTCGAAGCAGCCGTAGGGTTGCTGCAACATACCCTCCAAGCCCTCGATCATCTGGCTGACGATGCCAGGGTAGATCTTGACCGTGACGCGCGCTGTCCCTGGCACCGCATTAGTCGGCGCCGCCACCGTGATCGTCTGGCTGGCTTCCAGTTTACCGCTGGTAACGGTAGCCGCGGGCTTGCCATCCGGCAGCACTTCCACCTGGCGCAGGACGGCGTCGCTCATTTGGCTGCCCGTCGCCGTGATCTGGAAGTCGTTGAGGCCGAAGTTGGTGATCCGAATCGGGATGTAGGCGGCGGCGACTTCGTTCGGGCCAATCGTGAAGGTCAAGGCCGGTTCTTCGACAAATTCAAACCAATCGGCTGGCGCCACGGCCAAGCTAATTTCCTGGGCCTCATCCAGATAGTTGAAGACGCTGACCGGCACGGCCAATTCATCACCCACGGTGAGGAAACGGGGCAAATCTGGCTCGACAAAGAAATCTTGGAAGACACGCAGACCGGTTTCGGCGCTGCCCAGATTGCCGTCCTGGTCGGAGGCGAGCACGCTGATGCGCCAGGTCGTGATGCTGTCGGCGATCGGTACGTCGATTTGCACATGGCCGTTGGCGTCGGTTTCCACTTCGGGCATCCAGTAGAGCGTCTCGGGGAAGTACTGGCGCAGGCGTGGTGGTTGGGCGGTGCCTTGGGTGGCCGTAGTCGTTTCGGCCATCGCCTCACTGGCCGCCATATCCATTGCCGGCGCCGCGGAAGGGGCAGAGGCACACGCGCTCCACACAAACGCGCCCAGGCTAAAGAGCACCAGTGCGATCAGGGCGCGCCGGCGTTTGCGCGTGCCATCATAGAAGGCAAAACCAACCAGCGGCAGGGCAAGGGCCAGGCGCGGCGTCCAATCCATGGCAACAGGTTGCGGCGCGCGTGGTGCGGTGACGGCCACCGTTTGCTGCTCGATTGCCGCCAATTCTTCGCCAAAGAAGCCAAAAAGGGCCACGCTGCGGGCGCCACTTTGACCAATGCGCACACTGTCGGGATTGTCGTCGTAGGGCGAATGGTCGTCATCGGCCAGATCGACAAAGTCGTGAATTTCGTAGCGCGGCTCGAGCAGTTCGCGTTCGAGCAAGAAGTAGGTGCGGGCAAAACCTGGGTCTTGGGTGCCCACGGAGAAGACCGACTCGTCGACAATACTGATGCCCAGCGCACCCGCCATCGGTGCGCCGTCGCGGCTGACGGCAATGTCGAGCGTGGCGGTGTCGCCGGGTTGATAGACCTCGGCATTGGTTTGCAGATCGATTTGGGCTGGGGCCGGGTTGACGAGCACCAAACGACGGTCGCGGACAATTTCGCCCGGGTTCGTAATCACATAGGCGTTGAGTTCGAGCGTGCCCAGCAAACTGCCGTCGATGTCAATCGCCGCTTGCGCCACGCCATCCTTCACCGGCAGGGCGACGAGGCCAAAGGTTTGGCGGCCCTTGATCACATCCAGATAGACGGTGGAGGCGTTGCCTGCTACATACAGGTCAATGTTGAGCGTCTCGCCAATCTGGTATTGGGCCTTGTCGGGCCGCAGCAAGACAGCATTGGCATCGCCGCTGGACCCTAAAATCAGACGTTGCTCAGCCGCTTGACCAGCGCTGTCTTGCGCGGCTAGCGCCAAGCGGAAATCCTGATTATTCTCGGGCGTCAACGTCATCGTCGCCAGGCCAAACTCGTCGGTTTGGACCACCACCGTGGTGCTGAGATCGGTGGTGGCAGTGATGGTCGTGGCGGCGGCGCGGCCATCCGGGTAGCTCGTTTGCAGATAGATGATATTCTCGATGCCAGGGCGCAGGAAACCGGACTCCGGCACTGCTTCGATCAAGATCAGCTTCTCGGCGATGGTCACGCTCTCGTCGATATTTTCGGCGTGATTGGCCGTATCGACCACGCTGATCTCTAGATCAATATCGGCCGTATTATTTTCCAGCCGCCCCACAAAGTAGTCGGGCACTTGGAATTCGTAGCGATAAAAGCCATTCTCATCGGTCACGCCACTCAGTTCGAAGACCTGAAAACGGTCGACGTCGGTGGCAAAACCCTGGATTGTGACGGTACCACCCACGACCGGCTTGCCAAAGAAATATTGCGCGTCCACCGTGCCGGTCGCCACATCGCCCGGCAGATAAAATGCTTTGTCACCTTGGAAGGTTACTTTGAAACGGGGCAACGTATACGGCTTCACCTCGACGCTGCGGGTGCTGCTCGTCGGTCCCATCGCGGCGGTGATGATGTAATCACCACTGGCGGCCTGGCTGTCGAGGGCAAAATCGACGCTGGCAATGCCGTATTGCGAGGTGGCCAATTCTTTGCGCATCAACTTATTGCCGCTGGGATCTTGCACGGTGATCACCAGCGGTTGGCCCTGCGCCGCTTTGAGCGCGGTCGTATCCAGTGCCAGCCCGCGCAGATGAATGATCTGGCCGGGCTGATAGACGGGTTTGTCGGTGGTGATCAAGACGTTGTAGGCGCGGCCCACGTAGACCTCGGCCTGCTGCTGGATCGGGCCATTAGGTGTATCGGCAATGATCGTGAGCATTTGGTTCGGATCAGCCACCGCTGCTTCGGGCGGCACGGTAAAGCTGATCGGGATCAAGCCGCTCTCATCCGTTTGACCACTAAAGATCTCTTGGGGATCTTGATCGAGCGCGCCCAGCAGGACGCGCACGTTTGTCTCTTGCACCGCCTGGTTGGTGCTAGGGTCGCGCACTTGCACGATCAAGTTGGCGCGACTTTCGGGGGTCAAAAAGAAGAATTCACCCAGGATCGTCAGTCCCGTGGCGACCTGGTCGGTCATAAATTGCTGCGGTGGCGACGAAGAAGGGCAGCCGAGGATAAAGAGAATCAATGGGATTAGGATATGGAGAAGGCGGGTTCGATTTTTAGTTTGCCGCATGATGCGCTCCTTTGCGAATAGAAAGTGGACGGGTTGCAAATCAATACTACACATACAGTTTTACACCGATCCGTGTTGCATTTCAAGCCCCACAAATGTACCAATTGAAGAATACGGCGTTGCAAAGGGTGTAACACAGGTGTAGCTTCTTCTAATTGGGACGGGACAACCATTGCGTGGTTGCCCCGCCGCTTTTGCCTTAACCCCAATTTTCCGCTGTTGCGAAGGATTCAGCCTTACATTACGATTAACTAGATAGAACGAATTCGTAATCTCGCGAGTATGGTATAATCGCAGCACGCTCGCCAACGCGCTCACCTTCGCATCCTTTGCGGTAAAAACCTTTTTTGCTTTTGACCTAATCCCAGCAGGATTGCCCTTTGAAAGGTAACGTTACGCAGTGAACTTGACCGATTACCACGCCCAATACTTTGCCTACGATTGGCGACCATGCCGGCAAAGTGACGATTCTTGATCTGCTGATCGGGCAGCGGGGCTACCTATCGCTCGCCTTGCTTAGTGTGGAAGCCCTCGACCCAGAGCGAGATTAGTGACCTGGAGCGCCGCCAGCGCAAGCTGCGCCAAGAGATTTTTGACGTTGAGGATCGCATCCTGGCCCAGCGCGATCAGCTTGTCGCCGCCATTCGTGGTAAACTACACCAGACGATCCAACAGCAAACGCTGTTCACCGTACGTTGGTCATTGCCAGGCCAGCCGTAGGGGTTTGATTCATCAAACTCTACGGCTTACTGCAAAAGTTAAAATTCTCGTAACTGCTAACCCCACCCTAACCCTCCCCAAACAGGGAGGGGACCGTGAAGGGATATCCCAAGTTTGTGGCCTTCCCGCGACAGTTCCCTCCCTGTTTGGGGCCCATAGGGCACCCCGTTAGGGTGGGGTGGCTTGGCAATTATAATCTCTAGGACAAAAGTTATGTCAGAAGTTGCTACCGCTACACCCGCCGCCCCCAATTTTGAGCGCCTGAAAGCCAAACTGCGCGAACTTTTCGAGCTGGATAAGGCCGACTTAGATTTTGGCATCTATCGCATTCTGCGCCAGCGCCATGCAGAAATCACCGAATTCCTCGACAAACATCTAGAGCAAACAGTGCGTGAGGCATTGACTGCGCATGGTGATGTACAAAATCAACAAGTCAGGCAAGAGCTCGCCGCGGCTGAAGAAAATGCCCGCCGCTTGGGTCTGGAGCCAGAAGCTGTGCCAAAGGTGCGGGAACTGCGCGCCCAATACAAGGTTGGCGCCGATCCGGACGCCACCGCCGATGAAGTCTATTCCCATCTGTACACCTTCTTTTCCCGTTACTATCAGGAAGGCGATTTTCTCGGCTTGCCCCGCTCCACTGTGCAGGGCCGCGAGCGCTATAGGATTCCCTACAACGGCGAAGAGGTGAAGCTGGTCTGGGCTAATATGGACCAGTATCACTTTCTCGATGTCGAAAGTGCCGGCAGCGCCAGCCTATTGGATGTAACGCAGTTGTGCGATCCCTTCCACTATCAAATGCAGATCGCCACGGCCAGCGCCGGTGAAACCAAAGCCACAGCCGTTGACCTGGTCGAAACCTTCAACTGGCTGCTTGGCTTGCAAGTCAAACACATCGATACCCAACGCGGCTTCCTCAATGTCACCGGTGAGCTACGCGCCGGTGGTCGCACCCTGATCATCTGGCGCAGCTTATCGGACGATCAGAAAGCCGATAATAAAGCCTTGGAAAAATACCTGGCCCGGCTGGCGATCAACCCGGCGGATACCGAGTTCGACTTCATCTACGTCAATGGCTCGCACACGCTGCCGGACCCGCACAACAAGATTCACTTGATCGAAGAAACCTTTCAGCGGCGCATGTTTGCCGACCAGGGGGTGAGTTTATAATGGACGCGCTCACCCTCTACCCGGAACTGTTAAAGACCATTAAAGCGCGGATTCAAGCCGCGCAAATTCGTGCGCTCTTGGCCGTCAACGCCGAGCTGATTCAGCTCTACTGGGAGATTGGGCAACTCATTGACCAGCGCCAGCAGCAGGAGGGTTGGTCGGCTGGCGTTATTCCCAAGCTAGCCCTTGACCTCAAAAATGAACTGCCGGAAGTGAAAGGTTTCTCGGAACGCAATTTAGGGCGGATGGTTGCCTTTTTTCGTGCGTATCCCGCAGCGCAGCCAATTTTGCCACAAGCTGTGGCAAAAAGTACCACGCCCGATCTGCTCTGGAACATCCCTTGGGGACACCATGCACTGCTCATCGAGAAAGTCAAAGACGAATCTACCCGCCAGTGGTACATGCAGCAGACGCTAAAGAATGGCTGGAGCCGCAACGTCCTGGCTTTGATGATCGATACGCGTCTGCACGAACGGCAGGGACAGGCCACCAGCAACTTTGCCACCCATCTGCCCGCGCCCCAATCAGATTTTGTGCAACAGACGCTCAAAGACCCCTACCTGTTTGACTTTCTGACCCTGGAAGAACCCTTCCACGAGCGTGAACTGGAAAGCGGCCTGGTGCGCCACCTGGAAAAGTTCCTGCTGGAGCTTGGGCAGGGTTTTGCCTTTGTCGGGCGCCAATATCTGGTGAGTGTCGGCGCGGATGATTTCTATATCGATCTGCTCTTCTATCACTTGCGCCTGCGTTGCTTTTTTGTGATTGATCTAAAGCGGGGCAAGTTCAAACCCGAATATGCCGGTAAGATGAACTTCTACTGCAATGTGGTGGATGACTATCTCAAGCACGCCAGCGACCAGCCGACCATTGGCCTCATCCTTTGTCAAGATAAAAACAGTGTTGTGGCCGAATATGCCCTGCGCGGCATGAATAAGCCCATCGGCGTCTCCGAATATGAACTGACGCGTGCCCTGCCCGAAAGTTTACAATCGGCGCTGCCCAGCATCGAAGCCATTGAGGCTGAATTGCAAGGCGATTTACCACCGGACGATTTACCAGCAGATGATTTGGAGGTGCGCCTATGACCCGCGCTGTCACCCCTCGCTATTTGGAGCAGATCGAACTGATCGGCTATAAATCGATCCGCGAGTTAAAGCCACTGCGCCTAAACCACGGCTTGAATGTGCTGATCGGTGCGAACGGTGCGGGGAAAACCAACTTCATCCGCTTTTTCGAGTTGCTGGCCAACATGATGGACCCCAACAAAGGCTTGCAGAATTACATTGCCAGCCGTGGGCGCGCCGACGCCTTTCTGTTTCGCGGCATGAAGGTAACGCCGGAGTTACGCGCCCACCTCTGGTTTGGCCTCAATGAGTACAAATTTACCCTGCGTGGGGCGGCTGATCGCTCGCTCTTTTTTGCCCAAGAAGCCGCACCCTTTAACGGTCCTATTCATGGCCCGGCGGAAAATATCTGCTCTACTTTCAATACCTGGGGCTGCTCTTCACAGAAATTTATCTCGACTGGTATTTCCGTGATCCAGACAGTTTACGCCAATCCTTGAATGCATTCCTAACCACGACCGCCGCCAACGCCGCGCCGGTGCCAGGGTCGATGCCAGGTTCTGGCCGGGGTACGAATCGTAAAAAAGCAGCCAGCGCTGGCCAAATCGAGCCTTTCACCCCAAATGACCTGAACAAGCTAGCCTTTTGGATGGCGACGGGCAGTGGTAAGACCTTGCTGATGCACTGTCAGGATCAACAGACCATTGCCTTCCTAGATCCTAAAGGCTTACGCAACTTCACCGACACCTTCAACAACCCGAAAGTCCAAATTGCCCGTGGCATCAAGGATCTAGAAAAGAATCTAAAACGCGACGATATCCGGCTCGAATCCTACCTAATTTCTCAGACCCCACGCAATCAATTGCGTTGGCCCAGCCCATCCGATCCAACGCGCCAGGCGCAAGCGGCAGAATATTTAGCGCATCACATCCTCTTAGCAAAGGATGAGCCGGATCACTATATTCAGACTTTGCTCGAGCGACTGCAATCAAATTGAAGAAAACGGGTTGTAATTGCATATAAAACTCAGGAGATCCTCTAATGCACAGCTTGTTTGTCCCTAGTACTCAACACACCGTCAAAGACACACTTACGCCTATTCATCTATCTACTGCCATCTTTCGTAAACGGCTGTTGCAGCTCACGATGATCACTTGTTTTGTTCTAATAGCACTGTTTATCAACTATGTCTTACAAATACCCTCGCGGCAGGCGAAGGCAGCTTCGCCTGCTAATATTGCGGCTGTATTGGTAAATGCAATTTCTTTGTCAGCAGGCAAACGCCACACTTGTGCACTGACATCGAATGGTGGGATCAAGTGTTGGGGAGGCAACAACGATGGTCAACTCGGCGATGGCACGACAATCGACCGCCATACCCCTGTCGATGTCAGTGGATTAACAAGCGGTGTCCAAGCAATTGCAGCAGGTAGTTCTCACACTTGTGCATTGATGACCAACGGCGAGGTGAAGTGTTGGGGAGACAATGAAAATGCCCAACTTGGTGATGGTGCCACGATCAATCAGAATAAACCTGTGAATGTGGTTGGGTTGAGCAGCGGAGTGAAAGCGGTTGCCGCTGGAGATGGGCACACGTGCGCATTGACGGGCAGCGGTGGTATCAAGTGTTGGGGCAGGAACACTAGTGGACAACTGGGCGATGGGACGACCCTCGAACGTCGCACACCTGTAGACGTTAATGGCTTGACAAGCGGTGTGCAGGCAATTGCGACGGGTATCTCTCATACCTGCGCACTAATGATCAGCGGCGGGGTGAAGTGCTGGGGCAATAACTACGAGGGTGAACTCGGTGATGGGACGACTATCAATCGCTCTACTCCTATCGACGTCAGTGACTTGAGGGACGAGGTTCAAACGATTGCAACAGGTAATTATCACACTTGTGCATTAACAACAAACGGGGGGATAAAATGTTGGGGGGAGAACTTCAGCGGTGAACTTGGTGATGGTACGAGCACTGACCGGCAACTACCAGTAGACGTCAGTGGCTTAACCAATGATGTACAGGCAATAGCAGCAGGTTTCGAATACACTTGCGCCTTGACGACCAATAATCAGATGAAGTGCTGGGGAGGTAACAACGAGGGCGAGCTTGGTAATGGCACAACAAGTGGTAGTCACAGACCTATAGATGTCAGAGCCTTAACAGAGGGTGTGCAGGCAATGGCGACTGGTGGTTATCACACCTGCGCGTTGACAACCACTAACCTAGTGAAATGTTGGGGCGATAATTTGGCAGGCCAACTGGGTGATGGTACAACTGTAGAACGTCACCTACCCGTTGATGTGATAGGTTTTGAAGAAGACGTTAAACTATCTACACCTACACTTACTCCAACCCTACCCTCGCAAACTGTTGATCCTGACTTGCATGCTACCCCTGAAGGAGCCGTTTTTACAAACACGAATATTTCCATTTTGCCAACGGAAATTCGTTTTGATGAATCAGAAGTTAATCATATCTCCAGTGTGACATTCTCACCTGATGGGAATCTAATTGCCATCATTACTGGGAAGGGTGTGTTTGTCTATGATTTGAACAATGGACGCCGAATTCTACACATTACCCCCAAAACACAAACGCCAGAGATACAATCTGCTGCTTTCAGCCCCGACAGTAAGTTATTGGCCCTGACTACCCCATTTGCCGATGTGCAAGTGTGGCGCATTGATAGTGGTACACTATTAAAGGCACTAGTAAGTATCAACAACCCAATCCCTCAAGGCACTGAAGCGCCTGGCGCCATGGTGGTGTTTAGTCCGGATGGTACTATCCTTATTTCTAGCCGTGTAGGTGTACTGAATTTTTGGCGTGTCAAGGATTGGAAATTAATTCAGTCAATTGATGCACATACCGGCTGGATTTCTACGCCTGCGTTTAGTCCAGACAGTAAATTGCTATTGACTGGTGGAGCAGATCAAATCGTAAATTTGTGGGATGCACCTACAGGGCGTCTTATAAAAAGTTATCCTCTTTATTCTAACGAACTTGGCTTTCCAGAGGTCGCCTTTAGCCCAGATGGTACGATAGCTGCTGCTGCACTCATGTCTAGCGAGCTTCGATTATGGAAGGTAAAGGATGGTACGGCCTTGAATTCTTTTGCGCTTGGGGTTCAAGAACAGCCGCTTATTGCATTTGCCCCAGATAACAAACTATTGGCCACTGCTTCTTATGGTAGTTCCACTATTGTACTCTGGTTGTGGAAAGAAGAGCGTGTACAAGCAACCTTTTCCACAGATAAGACTATTGTGCATTTGGGTTTTCATCCTAAACGCAATTTATTAGCGATCACTCTTCTTGAAGAACCGGCAGTAAGAATATGGGATTTGGATAGCCTGCTACCTGCTAATTCAGAGGAAGAGCAAAACGTAAAGGAAACACCTGTACCAACTGTAGAGAGTGGCAAAGCTGATGTGCATTCTAGTCCTCAGGCCATTGTCTTGGTTGATTCTTTAAACGTTCGTCAAGACGCAAGTACAAATTTCCAACCCATTGGTCAGGTCGGCATTGACATCGTTTTGGAAATTACAGGGCGCAACAATGATGCGTCCTGGTTACAAGTTTGCTGCGTAAATAGTCAGTCAGGTTGGATCATCAATAATCCAGATTATGTACGCGTTGAAGGTGATATTTCAACCTTGCCTGTTATGCAGTCAAAGGCATTAATTGAACCGACTGCTAAGTCGAGTTCGGTAGCTCAATCCTGCACAATAGCAGTCGGGTCTAATTTTGCCAATTTATCTAAAAGTATTAGTGAGGAGGTGGGTTGCCCTCGAACCCCAGTATTTGTAACAAAAATGGCATACCAACCATTTCAACAGGGTTTTATGGTCTGGCGGCCAAGTTCAAGCGGTGATGCAGGTGGCCAAATCTATGTAATATACAATTCCGGTCAGTGGATGTTATTCGAAGATCGATGGGTTGCAGGTATGTCAGTATCGGGAGGTTACACTGCACCTGAAGGATTAACCGAACCAACTCAGGGATTTGGATTATTATGGCGCACACAATTAGGTGGACCTAACGCCTCCCTAGGTTGGGCCTCGGAACGCGAAAAGGTCTCTGACGATGGCCGCATACAAGAGTTTGATAGCGGAAGTATCATTCTGCATTTCTCCGAACAACCACCCATTTTACTATTGGGTGATGGCAAGTGGTTAGATTAAAGCTCAATATTATTGTAAATTAGGCTGATTGACTGACAGATTTAATCTTATTCTAATATTCAGTAAAATTGATGCTTTTGGGCAAAATTACATGTCTACATTTAGTAGTGTTAATTGCTAAAGTTACTATATGTAGTACGCTAGATAGGCGACAATTTACGTGTAAAGCGTCAAAATTAAATCTGTCAGTCAATCAGGTCGCGATTGTTAGATGGTGAATTTTAAACCTTGTCCATTACCCGCGCCGACGCAAGCGCGGCAAATAGCCGCGCAGCCGTTGCCAATGTTCCGTGGCTTGGACGGTGGCCGTGGCGCGCTGGGGTTCGGGGCCGTATTGCAGGGTATTGACGGCGGCACTTAATGCCCGCACTTCGCGGGCGGCCACACGGCCAGTATCCGGCTCGCGGGTGGGCCGGTTCGTCAGATGGTCGGCCAACCCGCCACCGTACTCAAGCACGGTTTCACCACCGCTGATGGGCCGGCCCAAGCGCGCGCCCCAGCGTAGCAAGGCCGGCCAGGGTTCTTCGCGCTGGGTGCGCCAATGTTGCAAAAGGATGATGACGCCCCAAACCAACAATCCAATCGGCAAGAGCCAGAAAAGCATCTGCCAATTCCAACGTGCCTGGGGCTCCTCGATGGGGATCGGGTTGGGTGCGCTAGAAACGGATGGCGCGCTGGAGGTTTCCGGCAGACCGATGCGGGTTAACTCGGACCGCCCCGCCGTCGGTTCAAAAGGAATCCAGCCATACTGGGGAAAGTAAACTTCGGGCCAGGAGTGCGCTTCGGCTTCGGTCACCACCCAGACTTGATCAATTTCATCCCAATAGCCGACGGCATAACCAGTGGCAAAGCGCGCCGGCAATCCGGCCAGGCGCGCCAATACGATAAACGCCGTTGCGTAATAATCGCAATAGCCACGCTGCAAGTCGAACAAGAAGTAATCGGCCACATCCCCCACATCTTGTGGCGGCTCTGGCACGGTCAGGTCATAAGCCAACGTGCGCAGATGCATTTCGATGGCCTGCGCCTTGGCAAAGACGGATGGCTGATTGGCCGTCAATTCGGCGGCCAATTGGCGCGTGCGATCGGTAATGGTGTCCGGTAACTGGAGGTGAATTTCGTAGCCATCAGGCAGTGGTTGTTCCGGACCCCAGGCCGGCGTCGCCGCCAATTGCTCGGCGCTCACCGCGGGGATAGCCGAGACAATTGTATAATTGCGCTCACGTGCCCACAGCGCTACTACATCGCCATCAGCCCGCAGTTCGGCTTCGTAGGGTAGGCTGGGCTCCCACTGTTCTGGCGCGCCATAGAGAATCGAGGTATTAAAGGTGAGTGAAATATTTTGCACCAGGGTACGCCGGCCCTGTAACTCGCGGTTATCCCAGTGGGCGTTGGCATCATAGCTTTGGCGCGCTAGATCAGGCGGATTACGCCAGCCGTGACCATCATAGACGGCAAAAGTCGCGCCGCGCGTATAGTGGCCGGGGGGTGGCGGCTGTTCCATATACGGCCCCATGCCCTGGTCGACATAGTCATTGGTGCGGATGCGCATGACGACTGTTTCGCCCAACGCCCCACCGGCGCCCAACAGAAAATCATTGGGCAAACCACCGGCCAGGCCACCGCCGCGCAAACGGGATGCACCTTCTAGGTCGGGAAAAAGCAGATCTTTGGCGTCTTCCAAGCCTTGTTGCCACGGTTCGGTCCACTGATAGTAGCGGACGACCAAGGGTGTGATGTACCAGTTTGGGATAATGGCCGCCACCAATAAAAGTAATGTCAGCGCCGCGCCGACCGTTAATATCCGGTCGACAAAAAGGCTAGGGCTGAAATCCAAGCCACGCGCTTGCCAGCGGACGACCCAGGCATGTTGATCCAAGAGTAGGTGCAAAAGAACCGTTAGCAGCACGCCGATGATCATCAAGCTGCGCCCAGTGGTACTGTAGAGCAGCATCAGGCCGACCAGCCAGAGGATGGGCGCGGCGGCCAACAAGCCCTGTTGGTAGCGGCGCGTCAACCAGGCGGTTAAGCCGCCGACGATCCAAAAGACCAGACCGGCGAAGGCGGCAAAGATCAGGTTATCTTGGCTTGCCCCTCCACTTTGCACCCCCTGCCACCAGAGAACAAAGCGAACGAACGTGCGGCTCCAATCGGCCGCCATCTGTCCGCCCAATGCCGCCCAACCGTTGGACCAGAGCGCCTGCCACAACTCGGATCCACTGGGCAACCAACCGATCAAAAATTGCGATAACAGCAGTAACCCAATCAGTAGGCTCGCCAAGTTTACCATAACTATGCGAAACCAACGATAATTTTCTAGCCGGCGTGGCGTTCGCCACCCCAGCAACCACCAAGTAATCAAAACCGCCAAGGGCCCTGCGCTATCGAGGCCAGCTTGCAGATCGCGCAACTCCGTGGTCCGGTTGTCACCCAGCGCCCAAGCCGGTAATATTGCCAGCAGGAGACAAACGATCAACACGGGCCAACCCAAATGCGGGCGCAACGTCTCAATCAGCCACCCACCCGCCCGCAATGCCCAATGTGGGCGTTCTGGATTTACTTGCGCCAGGCCGGATTCCCAGCGACCTTTTTCGATCAAGGTAATTTCCTTTATATTCGACAGGACATAGCGTGTCGACCGCGTGTTTTTACAACGGCGTGTCACATCAGAGCTGTGACCTACGGCTAATTATTGACGAACGACGAACGACCAACGAACCACTACCCCTCACCCTACTTCCTCGTCCACCTCGTACGTTACTGCGCCGCCGGTGGGCGTGCTGCGGATCACTTTGCGTTTGCGCCGGAAGGTTAAGGCCGCGGGCAGCCGTGTGCCGGCTTGCAACGTTTGCAAGGGAATATTGTAACGCGCCAATAACATGCGCAGCCCCTCGGCACTCTGCTCATCCGCCGTCGCCGCCGTGATCAAAAGCACGCTGGCGGCCAAACCGAGCGCCTGCAAGTGGACCACCTCTGCAATCCAATCCTGATCGGGCCGCTCAGGATTATCGCCGTCTGGATTGCCCACCACCGTTGTCGTTTGCGGCGTTATCACGATCAAGCTGCCGCGGCGTCCCAGTGTGGCCAGGCTGTTGTGCAAAAACTCGGCCAGCCCAATGTTGGTGGGTTGCACCGGCGCCAGCGCCGCTAAAATGGCCCACAACTGCGCTTGACCGGCCTGTGGGGCAAGGACAGTTAATTGTTGCCCACCGGCCAACGTCAACAGACCCACGGTGCGCCGATCGCTGCGGTTTAGGAGTTCGGCGGCAATGCTGGCGGCGGCCACAATCGCCGTTTCCAGTGTACTCTGTTCACCTTC
>JBBRVA010000040.1:0-18280 GCA_038247295.1 Caldilineales bacterium
ACTGTGCAGCCGGATCTATTGTTCCACTTGGCGGCTTGGAGTGATGTGGGTGGGAGCTGGCAACAACCGTGGGTTACCTACGAGCTCAATATCCAGTGTCAGCTCAATTTGCTGGAAGCCTTGCGCCGTTGGACACCCAATTGTCGCACACTGGTTGTCACGTCCAACGAGGTGTACGGACTAGTCCAGCCAGAGGATCTGCCAATTGACGAAGCAACGCCTTTTCGTCCGAATAATCCCTATGGCGTCAGTAAAGTGGCCCAGGATATGATGGCGCTGCAATACTGGAACAGCCACGCCCTGCCGACCATTCGTGCCCGCAGCTTTAACCACATCGGGCCGGACCAAGCAGATGATTTTGTGGCCAGCGCCTTTGCCCGCCAGATTGCCGAGATCGAAGCCGGTATGCGACCGCCAGTGGTTACGGTGGGCAATCTGGATGCACAGCGCGATTTCACCGATGTGCGCGATATTGTGCGTGCCTATTGGTTGTTGACTGATCAGGGCGAAGCCGGTGAGGTCTATAATGTGGGCAGCGGCCAAAGCCGACCGGTGCGTTGGCTATTAGACACGCTGCTCGAATTGTCCTCTGTTCAGGTCGAAGTGATAATTGATCCAGCCCGCCTGCGCCCCAGCGACGTACCCGTGAGCCAATGCGATAACCGCCGACTGGTCGCGGCGACAGGCTGGCAGCCCCAGATTGAGCTACGTGACTCGCTGCGCGATCTGCTGGGTTTTTGGCGATCGCATATTAAATAAACTAGGATCATCTGTGAAAAGTGTGCAAACCGATGTTTTGCTCTTTGGAAAAATATTTGGTTTGCACACTTTCGGCTGATGAGCGAATAAACTAAAGGAGAATGATTGATGCCTACCGCGTTAATTACTGGTGTTACCGGCCAGGACGGCAGTTATCTGGCCGAATTATTACTGCAAGAAGGCTACAAGGTTATCGGCATGGTGCGCCGCACCAGTACGATCAACTTTGAACGCCTGCACCACATCCAGAACCAGATCGAGATTGTGCAAGGTGACTTGCTCGATCAGATGAGTTTGATCGCCATCTTGCAAGAACACCAACCAAGCGAAGTCTACAACCTGGCCGCCCAAAGCTTTGTGCCGACCAGCTTTAGCCAACCGGTGCTGACCGGCGAATTTACCGCCCTGGGTGTCACCCGCATGTTGGAGGCAATTCGCTTTGTGGATCCCAAGATCCGCTTCTACCAGGCGAGCAGCAGTGAGATGTTTGGCAAGGTGATGGAAGTGCCACAGCGCGAGACAACGCCTTTATATCCACGCAGCCCCTATGGCGTTGCCAAGGTCTATGGGCATTGGATCACGATCAATTATCGGGAAAGTTACAATCTCTTTGGCTGTTCTGGCATCCTCTTCAACCACGAAAGCCCGCGCCGCGGCCTGGAATTTGTGACCCACAAAATTACGCACGCCGCCGCCCAAATTAAACTTGGGTTGGCACACGAATTGCGGCTGGGCAACCTGGAAGCGCGCCGCGACTGGGGCTATGCCGGTGATTATGTGCGCGCGATGTGGTTGATGTTGCAACAGGATGGGCCAGATGATTACGTCGTGTCGACCGGCGAAACCCACAGCGTGCAGGAATTTGTACAAGAGGCCTTTGGCTATCTAGACCTGGACTGGAAAGCGTACGTGGTGCAGGATCCCAAGTACTATCGCCCGGCCGAGGTAGATTTGCTGGTCGGGGACCCGGCCAAGGCCGGCGCAAAATTGGGCTGGGAGCCATCAGTCGATTTCCGCCAGTTGGTGCGTTTAATGGTGGATGCCGATATGCACGTCTTGCAGGGAAATGGCGTACTAAAGTGATAGAAGAAATTGTGGACTAGAGATTGGAGATTAGGCACCTAATCTCCAATCTCTAATCCACAATACCTCCTGAGTCGCGCAGTTTATTTGCGCTCCTGACTAGAATTTCCAGCATCTATATGCCCTTGATCACCGTCAATCAGCAAGCAATTTTTTATAGCCATCATTCCCCTGACGCGAGGCTTGCATCCCATCCACCTCTTGTCCTGATTCATGGCGCCGGTGGCACACATCTGCACTGGCCACCCCACCTACGGCGTTTGCCCACCGCGCCGGTCTATGCCCCCGACCTGCCGGGCCACGGGCGATCGGGGGGCCATGGTTACGCGACGATTGGCGAGTATCGTGAGTGGCTGCATGAATTTGTCGATGCGCTCGGTTTACCCGCCTTTGTCCTGGCTGGCCATTCGATGGGCGGCGCAATTGCGCTGGATTTTGCCCTCGCTTACCCGGAACGCTTGGTGGGGCTGGGGTTGGTGGGCGCCAGCGCGCGGTTGCGGGTGGCGCCAGCAATTCTGAACGGCATCCAGACTGACTTTGCGACCACCACCGCCAACCTAATTGAGACGATGTATGGCCCTACTGTCGATCAGCTGCGCCGGCAGCGTTATCTGCAAGGGCTACGTGAAGTCGACCCAGCGGTATTGTATGCCGACTTTTGCGCGTGCGACGGCTTTGATGTCAGTGCCCGCGTTGGCGAAATTAATCTGCCCATCCTGATCATCTGCGGTCAGTTGGATCAGATGACGCCTTTGAAATATAGTGAGCGGCTCCATACGCAGCTTCGTCACAGCGAATTCCATGCCCTCGATAACACAGGCCATATGGCCATGATCGAGCAAGCGGATGCAACGACTCAGTTGCTGGAGAAGTTTTTGATCGAAGTTGGTGTATAATGGGTCGTGTAAACGCGCTGGCTTTTTGTTTGGAGAGAAGAGCAACAAAATGAAACGAGATGAGGTGTTGCGCATCTTAACCGAGCATCGAGATGATCTGCAACGTCAGTTCGGTGTTAAGTCGTTGGCGCTTTTCGGCTCCGTAGCCCGCAACGAAGCGAGTATCGTGAGCGACGTGGATCTGCTGGTGGAGTTTGATCGCCCGATTGGATTATTTCACTTAATTGGAACCGAGCAATTCATTATACAGTTGCTCGGTGGCACAGAAGTTGATCTTGTTCTCGAACGGGCTTTGCTGCCCGAACTAAAGGACGATATTTTGGCGGAGGCAATTGATGTCCTCTAAACCGCGTAAGTGGAAAATGCGAATTCAGCATATACTTGATGCCATTGCCGAAAACCTGAGCTATACAGACGACATAAGCTATGCGCAACTCTATCAGGATCAGAAAACTCTTAAAGTTATTGTGTGGAACTTAACCGTGATTGGTGAAGCCGCTCGTCATATACCGCTCCAGATTGAAGTAGACTTTCCCGCTGTGCCTTGGGCAAAAATGCGCGGTATGCGCAACCATATTGTTCACGGATATGCGCAAATTGATCTCGAAATTGTATGGGAAGTTGTACGTAACGAACTACCGCCCCTCGTGCCATTTTTGCAAGAAATTCTTGAGAAAGCTGTCGAACAATAGACAAGTTAAAAATGGCTTGATTTGTTGTTCTCAATCGATCCCTTTCTTGTTAATCAATACGAAATCATTTATCCCTATGCCTGAAACTTTACGTCTTTTTGTCAGTGCTACCAATGACCTCGAAGCCGAACGCGCCGTGATTGGCCGTGCAATTGCACAACTGCCGGTGCAAATCGGCATCGAAATTCGCCGCACACCCGTCAGCGGCGCGTCGTATGAAACGATCTACGAACTGATCTCCAATGTCGACCGCGTCTACTTTCTGATGGGCGAAGACATTACGGCACCAGCGGGTGCCGAGTGGTTTTCTGCCTGGAAATTGGAAAAATCGCTCCTGCCTTTGCGCCGGGTGAGCCGTCGTACTCCCGCCGCGCAAACCTTTCTGCGCGGCATTCCCGTCCAGTGGACGCCGTTCTACACCGGTAATGACCTGGCGCGCATCGTCACGCTGGATCTGATCCGGATTCTGAATCATTCCCAAAATCGCTATGGCTTGAATGTAACTGAACTGGAATTGCTGGAGTTGCACCGTCAACGTGCGCAGGCAGCCAATGAAAACACCCGGCCTATAGAGCCAGGTGGTGCAGAAGGGGGCGGTGTGCTGCTAGATTTAGGCCACCGCGAACCGGTGGCTGGTGTGGCATTGGGCGCGGGATAAGTAAAACAGTGGGACAGTAATACAGTGGGACAGTAATACAGTGGGACAGTAATACAGTGGGACAGTGAAACAGTGGGACAGCGAAGTGGCTTCTACTGTCCCACTGTTTCACTGTCTTCTATGCAATCCCTGCCGCGAGCATGCGCGCAAGCAGCGGATTTTGCGCCAGCGGCAATGTACTCATTTGATCGGCCAGGCGCTGGGCATACTGCGCAATTTCAAGTTCACCCGCATAGAAGAGCCACCCTGCTTGCATACGCAACCCTGTTTCTAACGCAGTTAGCAGCGTTGCACGCTCCGGCCATTTTTCCATCTCGCGCAAGGTAAAGGCGACCATCTCAGCGACGGGTAAAGTGCGGTCTGGGCCTTGACTGAAACGCATCGCCTGCTGTACGGTGCGGTTCTGTAGTTGCCAGCCTTCCATCGCCGGATGGGCAAGTAGCGTCGCGGTGTAGGCGTCTAGGGTGGTTGGGTCGATCGCTACGCCGGTTGCCATATCTGGTTTGTGAAAAAATTGGTGGACTTGATCATCCAACTGAGGTGGGTCGAACTGCCAGAATAAATCGTTGTAGAGCGTATATTCACCACTCAATGGTTCTGCATTGCCCGCGCGCTGACGGGCAAGCGCACGCCAGACCAACCAACGCCCATAATCAAATGGTGCTTCGAGCAGAACAGCTGTGTCCCCACTGTCAGTTGCCACCGCAACCATACTGCCCACTGTCTGCACCGCCGGCAGCATACTTTGCTCCACACGGTCACTGCCAAAAAAGTGCTGGACACCCTTATCAACACTAAAGACAAACCCAAAGAATGCACCGACGGTAGAAGCTGGCTCTGGCTGCTTGATCAACCAGACGGTCTGGTAACCGCTCGGCTCGGCGGGGCTGAGCAGCGCTCGCCACTGGAGGGGTGGGGGCGCGCTGTAACGCTTGCCGGTGAAGCGCAACTTGCGCAGCGTTCGTTCTGCCTGCGTGCTCAATGTCGTGGGTAGCGTGAATTGCAAGGTGTGCAAGGCGCGCAGCACAAGGTCACTTGCCTCGCCGCCGGCCAACCGTTCCAAGCGTACCAATGCCGCTTCGGCGATGTGCGGACGGCTATCCTGGGCGATCAGCCGCAACAGGTCGATGCGATCAGGGGCAGGGATACGTTCGAGTAAGCCCAGCACCATAAAGGCAATTGTGTCGTTCATCGCTTGCATTTGCGTCACATATTCCAGCAACACATGCCGGTCGCGCTTGCTCTCATCCAACGCTTCGCGCAAACTTTGGTAGGCGACTTCGTCCGTGTTGTTCAAATCACTCATCAACGCCGCCGGCAGCTCGACATCCAGAAAGCGCTCGGCGATCACCGCCGCGGTAAAGCGGGCATGGGGGTTGTTCTGGCGGTTGGCGACTACGGCACGCAGCGCGATCAAAGTCTCTTCCGGTGGCAGGAGCGCAGCCAAATGGCCTAACCCGCCACGCGTCTGGCTATCGGGCGTTTCCAGGTGTTTGGTCAGCAAGGCGATCACTAGGTCTGCCGGGTAGGTGTGGACAATACGTTGCGCGGCCGCAGCCAATTCAGTCTCGGTCTTCGTTTGGGCAAAGGCAGCCAAATCCTGTTCCAGGTGACGGCGTTGTTGGAAGGTGTGGATGATGTTGTCGTTCATAGGCTGAATTATAGCATAGGTCGTCACAAAATTAGTTAAACACTTGCGGCTGAACCTTGTCGATGCTACACTGTAGCTGCATATCGCCAACCAACTGACCAAAAGGACGCTTTACGTATGAGTAACAAACTTTGGGGCGGGCGCTTCACCGGCAAAACCGACCCTTTGATGGAAAAATTTAACGCCTCGATCAACTTTGACAAGCGGATGTGGGCGGCAGACATCCGCGGCAGCCAGGCCTATGCCCGCGCCCTGGTGCCCGCCGCCATCATCACCCAGGGCGAGGCGGATCAACTGGTAACCGGTCTGGCGCAGGTGGCCGACGAGTGGCGCAGCGGCGCGTTTACGATCCAGCCCGGTGATGAAGATATTCACACCGCCAACGAGCGTCGCCTCACCGAGTTGCTAGGCGCAGTGGCCGGCAAGCTGCACACGGGGCGCAGCCGTAACGACCAAGTTGCCACTGATACACGCCTGTGGTTGCGCGGCGAGATCGAGCAATTGCGCAATTATGTGCGCCAGTTGATCAGTGTTACCGTCGAGCGGGCGCACGTCGAGATCGATCTGTTGATGCCCGGCTACACCCATCTGCAACCGGCGCAGCCTGTGCGCTGGAGCCACTGGCTGTTGAGCCATGCCTGGGCCTGGCAACGCGATGCGCAACGGCTAGACGAAGTGTTGGCGCGCGTCAACGTGATGCCGCTGGGCAACGGGGCGCTGGCCGGTAATCCATTTGATATTGACCGCCATGCATTGGCCGCCGATCTAGGCTTTGCCGACATTACCAAAAATAGCCTCGATGGTGTTAGCGACCGCGACTTTGTGGTCGAGTTTCTCTTTTGGGCCACACTGACGATGGTGCACCTGAGCCGTCTGGCCGAAGATCTGATCATCTATAGCAGCCGTGAATTTAGCTTTGTCACCATTGCCGATGCCTACAGCACCGGCAGCAGTTTGATGCCGCAAAAGAAGAATGCCGATGCGTTGGAGCTTTTGCGCGGTAAGTCTGGCCGAGTGCTGGGCAGCATGACGGGCCTGATGACAACGATCAAAGGCTTGCCCACCAGCTTTAACAAAGATCTGCAAGAAGATAAGGAGCCGCTGTTCGACGCCGTAGATAACCTGAGTGACTCAATCCAGATTGCGTGTGGCGTAATTTCCACATTGACGCCCAAGCCCGCCCATCTGCGCGCCGCGCTGAGCACCGAAATGTTGGCCACCGACTTGGCAGAATATCTGGTGCGCAAGGGCGTACCCTTCCGCGAAACTCATCATATTGCGGGCGCGGCGGTGCGTATGGCAGAAGTACAAGGCGTGCCGCTTTCAGAATTAGCGTTGGAAGATTTGCAGAAACTGCATGACGCATTTGCCGACGATGTGCGCAATGTCTGGGACTTCGAGCACAGTGTCGAGCAGCGCGATGCCGATGGCGGCACTAGTCGGCGCGCTGTGTTGATGCAAATTGAGCAGTTGCAGACATGGTTACATGAATAGGGCGCAGATTGCTATTCAACTATTTTCCTGCTGTGCTATTGCAACTATAAGTGAGCACTATTTTCTATGCGCTTGACAAGGTTCGTGAACTTTGTTACGATAGCAGCGGCTCATTGTACAATGAGTATATAGCCACTAATTGTCTAACTAGATATAAATATCCTCCAAAGCACTGTCTAGACCACATGGCTAACGCATGAGCAGTCATTCAGTTAAACTTACGATTCAACGATTCCACCCAGTTTTTAATCAATTATTCACATTCTACTTATAATTGACTGGCATTGTATTCCGCACTAATTGCGGTGAACCTGGAGGGGTAGAGCCTTATGGCGAAATTGCTCGAAGTAAAGAACCTTAAGACGCAGTTTTTTACGCAAGATGGGGTTGTGCATGCCGTCAACGGCATCTCCTACTCGGTAGATGCCGGTGAAACCCTGGCCATTGTGGGCGAATCCGGCTCGGGCAAAAGCGTCGGTGTGATGTCGCTGATCCGCCTGATCCCGCAGCCACCCGGCAAAATTGTCGATGGCGAAGTCTGGTTCGACGGCCAGGATCTGCTTAAAATGAGCGAGGATCAACTGCGCCATGTGCGTGGTAACCGCATCGCCATGATCTTTCAGGATCCAATGACTTCGCTGAACCCCGTCTTGACGGTGGGTCGCCAAATCACCGAGTCGTTGGAATTGCACCTGAACATGAATCGCGAGCAGAGTCGCCGTCGTGCCGTGGAATTGCTCGAGTTGGTGGGCATCCCTGGGGCCAACGCGCGTTTGGATGACTATCCGCATCAGTTTTCGGGTGGTATGCGTCAACGTGTGATGATTGCAATGGGTCTAAGTTGCGACCCGCAGCTCTTGATCGCCGACGAGCCGACAACGGCACTCGACGTGACGATTCAAGCGCAGATCGTGGACCTGGTCACGCGGCTAAAACAAGAATTAGGCATGTCGATTATCTGGATTACGCATGACCTGGGTGTGGTCGCCGGTATGGCACAGCGCGTGTTGGTGATGTACGCAGGCTTTATTGTCGAAGAGGGATCAGTCGAGGCACTCTATGCCAACCCACGCCATCCTTATACGATCGGTCTGCTGCGCTCAATCCCCCGCCTAGACCTGGGTCGCCAAAAACGTCTAATCCCCATTGAAGGCTTACCGCCAGATTTGTTAGAAGCGCCGACGCGCTGTCCCTTTGCACCCCGTTGCTCGTTTGTGATCGAAAAATGTTGGACCGAAAATCCACCGCTCATGTCGGTCGGTGGTGATCACCGATCGGCCTGTTGGGTGCAGCCAGATGTTCAAGTCCATGTCTTAGAAGGTGAGGCGGTGGCCCAATGAGCGAGACAAAAACGGCAGCCGATGGAACGGCAAAAAGTACGGTGGAGGGCAAAGGCGATCTGCTGCTAGAGGTGCGTGATCTAAAAATGCACTTTCCCATCACGCGCGGGATCATTTTTCAGCGCCAGGTAGGTGCGATCAAGGCCGTCGATGGCATTGACTTTAATCTCTACAAAGGAGAGACGCTTGGCTTGGTGGGCGAATCTGGCTGTGGTAAATCGACCACCGGACGTGCCATTCTACAACTGCATCGTCCCACGCACGGCAATGTCTTTTTTGAAGGCAAGGATTTGACCAAAACGCAGGGCGAAGAGTTGCGCAAGACGCGCCGCCGTATGCAGATGATTTTTCAGGATCCGTACGCCTCGCTCAACCCGCGCATGACCGTAGGCAGCATTGTCGGTGAACCCCTGGAAGTACACGGCATTGGCAAGACCAAGAAAGATCGCCAAGAACGTGTGCAAGAACTGTTAAAAACCGTCGGGTTGAACCCCTATTTCGTCAATCGTTATCCGCACGAGTTTTCTGGTGGCCAGCGCCAACGTATCGGCATTGCCCGCGCCTTGGCTGTCAACCCGGCCTTTATCGTCTGCGACGAGCCGATCTCGGCCTTGGATGTCTCGATCCAGGCGCAGGTGATCAATCTGTTGGAAGATTTGCAAGACGAATTGGGGCTGACCTATCTCTTTATTGCCCACGATCTTTCTGTGGTGCGCCACATTTCGGACCGTATCGCCGTGATGTACCTGGGCAAAATTGTCGAGCTGTCGGACCGCGAGGCGCTCTACGAAAAGCCGATGCATCCCTACACTCAGGCGTTGCTCTCGGCGGTGCCAATTCCTGATCCCAAGATCGAAAGCCGCCGTCAACGCATCATTCTCGAAGGTGACGTGCCTAGCCCTGCCAATCCACCCAAAGGTTGCCACTTTAGCACCCGTTGCCCGCGTGTGATGGACATCTGCCGCGAGAAGGAGCCACCTTTTAAAGATTACGGTGGCGGCCATTATGCGGCTTGTTTCTTGTATGAATAGGGGAAGTAGGGAGTAAGAAGCTTTTCTACTTCCTACTCCCATCTACCCACATCAATTTGCCATATATTACCATTGTTGATTATTATATTGTTGACAGAATCACAACTCGTCATCAATATAGTTGCAGTACTTTATTCAAGTACAACGAATCCCTGGCAGAAACATAACGTAAGGAGAAAATAACCGATGAAAACAAAAAGGTTTTTGGCACTGGCAATCCTGGCGATTGTCACTTTAGTGATTGGCGCTTGTGTACCCGCGCCGTCAGCCCAGGCACCAGCCGACGAAGCACCAGCGGCTGAAACAACGGGCGGTGAACAAGCGTCTGGCGCCGAAGATTACACGACACCCCACCCGATCCTCAGTGATGAGCGCGTGCGTAAGGCGATTGCCCACTGTATCGACCGTGATGCGTTGATCGCTTCGGTTTACACATTTGTGTCGGATGATATCAAGCCAACCCTGCGTATGGATACCTTCGTGCCCAAGGATCATTGGTCTTATGGTGGCAACATCACCGACTACGCCTATGATCCAGAAGCCGGGGCTGCGCTGTTAGACGAAGCTGGCTGGACCTTGTCAGAAGGCGCCGAGCCGGGTGATGGCAGCATTCGCTCCAATGCTGAGGGCGAGTCACTTTCGCTCAAGTTTACGACCACCACGGCGCAATTCCGCCAAACGTGGGCTGCGGTAGCCGAGCAGAATCTGGCCGGTTGTGGCATCCAAATGATCCGCTTGCATGTGCCGGCTTCTTGGTGGTTTGGTGATACCACTGGTTTGGCCCGGCGTGACTTTGAACTGGGTGCCTTTGCTTGGGTCGGTCAAGCCGAGCCGGGTGGCCGCACGCTTTATGCTTGCGATCAAATTCCGTTGCCCAGCAACAATTGGGAAGGTCAAAACGGCATGGGTTGGTGCAATGAGGCAGCCAGCCGCGCGATCATTCTCGCCGGCAACCAGCTGGATCGCGAGGATCGCATTCCGGCCTATCACACTTTCCATGAGGAATTCTCCAAGGACATGGTCTCGCTGCCACTCTTCCAGCGCGCCGAAGCTGAAGCGTGGAGCAATAATTTGGAAGGTTTGGTCACCGATCCGACCGAGTATGGCAGCGCCAGCGCTGACCAGTGGACCCTCGTCGATGGTGGCGACACGGTGGTGCTAGGCCTATCCCAAGAGCCAGCGTCAATGTTCAGTTTGGTAGAAAGCGCCGCGGTCCAGCGCCAGATTGCCCAAATGGCGATTGGTTTGGGCAACACCCAATATAGCTATGATTACCAAGCTGTTTTGCAGACCGAGTTGAGCACGATTGAAGCTGGCTTGGCCACGAATGATATGGTTGAAGTCAAGGCTGGCGATATTGTTTACAGCATAGACGGTGAACCTGTGCCGTTGGAAGCTGGCACCGAATTGCTGGTGGATGGCGAAACGGTGGTCTATGACGGCAGCAGTACCCTACAACTGCCCCAACTGACCGTGCAATATGCGTTGAATCCGTATACTTGGAGTGACGGCACCCCGGGTTCGATCGAAGATGTCAAGCTGGCCTACCAGATTAACTGTGACCGCGAATCGGGTGCCGTTGAGTTTAACACTTGTGATAGCTGGGGCACCGAAGAAGATCAAACGAGCAATATTACCTGGGGCGAAGATCTGAGTTGGACGATCAAGTACTGGCCGGGTGTGCAAGATCCCACCTACTATGTCGCGCCTTTCACCATTTCCAATCAGACTGTTTATCCGAGCCACCAAGTGTTGGGCGACGGCCGCAACTTGAAGGATGTACCGGCGGCTGAATGGCAGACATTGCCTGAAATCGCCGAGAGTCCCTTGAGCTTTGGTCCCTTTGTCATCAGCGAATGGATCAAAGGTCAGAGCATTACGCTGGTTGCCAATCCTTATTATGAGGGTGGCACTGGTGTACAGAGCATCATCGTCGTGATCGTGGAAGACACCAACCAGGCTGTGGCCCAGCTTTTGAGCGGTGACATCGATTACCTGGAAAAGGCGACATTAGGCGCTGGTGCCGAAGTGCAGACGGTGGTAGACGCCGCTGCGGCCGGCCAGGTCCAAGTCGAAATTCTGCCCAGCCCAACCTGGGAGCACATCGACTTTAACCTGTTTACCAAGTAACCAATCTTTGTTCTGTGCGCGACCTAGCCAGCATGGCTAGGTCGTCACAATTCTAGTTTGTGAGATTAGGAGATTGGAGATTGGATATAGTCTCTGATCTCCTAATCGCATATCTTACACCAGTGATCAATGACAGATTTGTAATTCAAGTAGGTGCGGTTTTTAACCGCACGGTCTCGGCTAGACCACCAATGTGCGGTTAAAAACCGCACCTACCTTCAATGACTTTGTCGAGGCAATTTTTCTTAAAAGGTAACCTGCTATGCTTGGGTATTTGATCCGCCGTTTCTTCCAAATGTTAGTCGTTTTATTTTTATCGGCTGTCTTTACCTTTGCGCTGTTGAATATTGCACCGGGTGGTCCCCTTACCGGTTTACAACAGCAACAGATCCGCCTCGATCGCGAAGATATTGCCCGCATCCGTGCCCAATATGAGCTTGATCTTTACTTGCCGATCCGTTTTTCACGCTGGCTGACTGGCTTACCCAGTGGTCCCATTGCGATTGGCGGCCAGGAAATACTAAGCAATGTGCCGGTCGGGTGTTATTTGTTGAGCGAAAGTGGCACGGGCTGCGATGATTATGTCTATCTATCGGAAATTCCCGAGCTTCATCCACCGGCCCGTAGCACACAGGGTATTTTACGCGGTGATTTTGGTGAATCTTCGGTGCTGCGGCGTGGGCGGCCCGCGATTGACGAAATTACAAGCCGTTTGCCGGCGACGTTGGAATTGATGGTCCTTTCGCTCTTGTTTTCGTTGTTGATTGGTGTGCCGATTGGTATTTACAGTGCGGTTAATCAATACTCGCGCTTCGATAATGTCGCAACGACGATTGCCTTTTTCGGCTCATCAATGCCAGCCTTTTTCTTCGGTCTGTTACTAATTCTCATCTTTTCGGTGACACCCTCATTTTTGGAAAACACCTGGCCCTGGATTCCAAGCTTGCCGCCTGGTTTTCGCACGGCCGTGCGGCCGTACGAGATTGCGTCTTGGTTACCTAGAATTCAGCCGAATACGTTGGCAGACCGAGCCCTGCATCTCCTTATGCCGCTTACCGTCTTGACGCTGCTTAGTGTTGCCACCTGGAGCCGGTTTGTGCGCTCATCGATGTTAGAGGTATTGCGACAGGATTATGTGCGCACGGCGCGCGCCAAAGGTCTGGTCGAGCGAATTGTGATCAACAAGCATGCGCTGCGCAACGCCTTGATCCCATTTGTTACGCTGCTGGCTTTGCAGATTCCCAACCTTTTTGCTGGCGCCATTCTTACCGAGTCGGTCTTTGGTTGGCCCGGCATGGGCAGCCTTTATATTGACGCCCTCAACCGCGCCGACTATCCAATTGCACTGGCGGCCTTTTTTATTACGGCGGTCTTAACCGTGATTGGCACGCTATTAGGTGATATTTTGTACACGGTGGTCGATCCGCGCATTCGGTTCTCGTAAGTCTGGCAGTGATTGAAATCACGCGCCTAACCCACAAAGGTGGGTTTTGTAAGCGTTGCAGCGAATTTATTCGCCGGTCTTTGTTTACTATCTATCAAAGGATCTACTTATGGCTACCGCTGCCGGTGCTCTGCCCATCCGCAAGTCACTTAAAGAAGGCAAAGAAGAAAGCCAATTTGCGATTATCATGCGCCGTTTTTTGCGTCATCGCATGGCCGTGATCTCATTCTTCTTTATCTTGCTCGTCTTTGTCAGTTCGCTGCTTGCCCCCTTTATTGCGACTTTTGACCGCGATACAATTCCCAATTTATCGGGTGTAGAACGGCCCGCCGCGCCAGGCGTGGTGGATGCGGAAGGCAAAATGCACATTCTGGGCGTTGATCATCTGGGGCGCGATCTGTTTACCCGTGTGCTTTACGCGGGGCGCATTTCGCTGTCGATAGCGATCTTTGTCACGCTCATCTCAGAGACAATTGGGGTGGTGCTAGGCGCAGTTTCCGGCTTCTATGGCGGCTGGGTGGATGCGTTGATCTCGCGCATCACCGAGTTCATGCTTTCGATCCCAACCTTGCCAATTTTGCTGATTGTGTCTGCCATCACGCAGCAGTTAGATTCACCTTTGCCGTTGCCTGGCTTCATCCAAAGTGCGGCCAATGGCATTTTTCTGGCGTCGAGCCGTGAATCACAAAAGATTATCATTTTGATTCTGATCCTGATCATCTTCAACTGGATTGGGGCGGCGCGCTTGATGCGCGGTATGGCGCTGTCGTTGAGTAAGCAAGATTTTGTCGAGTCATTACGCGCGCTGGGCTCGTCTGATGCGCGCATCATCTTTCGTCACATTATCCCCAATGGTTTGGCCCCGATTATCGTGGATGCCAGTCTGGGCTTGGGCGGCGTCATCATTACCGAAGCGGCGCTGAGCTTTTTGGGCTTGGGCGTCCAGGATCCCGTCCCCACCTGGGGCAATATGCTAGACCTGTCGCGCAGCTATATGTTCCAACATCCGTGGCTACCACTGGTGGCCGGCATCCCCTTGGTGCTCGTATCGCTGGCCTTTAACTTTATCGGCGACGGGCTGCGCGACGCACTCGATCCACGTTTGAAACGCTAGTACACTTGGGCGTAAGTAAGACAGTGAATCAGTAGGACAGTAGAACAGTGTTTGTACTGTCTCACTGTCCTACTGATTCACTACTGATTCACCGGAGAATAGTATGGTTATTTCCGCCCAAGTGTACTAGTTATAAGTAATGGTTAATTTTCAATGATTAATGAACGGGCATTTTATACGGATCGCAAATCGTCAATCTAAAATCGAAAATCTCACATATGGCTATGAAAAATGGTAGTAATTCAGACAAGTCCCTACTTGCTGTAAAGGGGCTAAAAACTTACTTCTTTACGGAAGATGGTGTCGTACAAGCAATCAATGGCGTCGATTTTGATATTAAACCCGGCGAAATTATGGGGCTGGTTGGCGAGAGCGGCAGCGGCAAAAGTGTAACCTCGCTGACGATCATGCGTCTGTTGCCTTCCTCGGGCAAGATTATGGAAGGTGAAGTGTGGCTGGGTGATCGCAACCTGGTGACAGAGACGGAGGATGAGGTTGTCAAGCTGCGCGGCAATGAGATTGCGATGATCTTTCAACAGCCGACTAGTTGTTTGAACCCCGTTTTTCGCATCGGCGATCAAATTGCCGAAGTGTTGATGGCGCATCGCAACACAGGTAAAAAGGCCGCTTGGCAACAAGCGATTGAACTGTTGCGTATGGTGGGTCTGCCGGCGCCAGAGAAACGAGCAACCGCCTTCCCGCACGAAATTTCCGGTGGCCAGGCGCAACGCGTCATGATCGCTATGGCCTTGGCCAGCCAGCCCAAATTGCTCATCGCCGACGAGCCGACCACGGCGCTCGATGTGACGATCCAGGCCCAGATTTTGGACCTGATGCGCAAGCTACGCGATGAAACTAATACTGCTATCTTGCTGATTACACACGATATGGGTGTAATTGCCGAGATGTGCGATCATGTGGCGGTGATGTATGCTGGTCAGGTGGTCGAATATACGGATGTCGAAACACTCTTCGATAAGCCGCTACATCCTTATACCGAAGGGTTGCTGGCCGCCATTCCTGTTTTGGGCGAAATGAAAGAGACATTGGCCGTTATTCCCGGCTCAGTGCCCAACCTAATCCATTTGCCCCCCGGTTGCAAATTTGCCCCCCGCTGTCCGTATGTGATCGAGGCCGTATGCACTGCTGCTACGCCAGAGTTGAAGGAAGTGGAAGCTGGCCATCGGGCACGCTGTTACATGCGCTTCCCAGAAACGGCCCATCATTGGGCAGGCGTCAAACAGACGGACTGGCATTTTGAGGGCGATGAAGTCTTTGTGGAAAACGCGTTGTGATTGCCGTAGAGACGCAAAATCTTGCGTCTCTACAGTCAGACGCAAGATTTTGCGTCTCTACGGCAATCAAAAATCGTAAATCGTCAATTGCACAAGCTTAGGATTATTCTCATGGCGCTTCCGGTAAATGTTGCGAGCAAAGAATTGCTCGTTGTTGATAATCTAAAAACGTACTTTCCTGTGCGCGCCGGTGTGCTGCAACGCGTGGTGGCGCAAGTCAAAGCGGTGGATGGCGTCAGCTTCTCGATTCGCGAAGGGGAGACCTTTGGCCTGGTTGGTGAATCTGGCTGTGGCAAAACAACTGTGGGGCGCACGATCCTGCGCTTGGAACCAGCGACGGCTGGTTCGGTCTATTTTGATGGTGAGGATGTCTTTGGTAAACGCCGGGGTGACTTGAAGCCGCTGCGACGCAATATGCAGATTGTCTTTCAAGATCCCTATTCATCGCTAGACCCACGCATGCCGGTAGGCGATATCATTGCGGAGGGTTTACAGATCCACGGCATGGGCAATCGCAGCGAACGCCATGAAACTGTGCAGGAAATGTTGGGCAAAGTAGGATTGAACCCCTATCATGCCCATCGCTACCCGCATGAATTTTCCGGTGGTCAACGCCAGCGGATTGGGATCGCCCGGGCGCTGGCGCTGCGTCCTAAATTTATCATCTGTGATGAGCCAGTGTCGGCGCTGGATGTATCAATCCAGTCACAAATTCTCAATCTGCTGCGTTCACTTTCCGAGGAGTTTGGGCTCACCTATCTCTTTATTGCGCATAATCTCAGTGTAGTCGAGCACATCAGCGACCGCGTGGCGGTAATGTATCTGGGTAAAATTGTCGAGTTGGCCAATCGTGAGGACTTGTATCGCAACCCTTTGCACCCTTATACGCAGGCATTGCTTTCGGCCATTCCACTGCCCAAACCCAGGAGTAAGCGCCAACGGGTTGTCCTGCGCGGTGAGATCCCATCGCCATTGAATCCGCCCACTGGTTGCCGTTTTCATACCCGTTGCCCTTACGCAATGGAGATTTGTAAACAACAAGAGCCTGCCTTTGAAGAGAAAGAGCGTGGGCACTGGGCTGCGTGCCATTTTGTGGAAAGTGTCGGCGGCACGGCAGAATTGCGCCCGCAGAACGTGGTATATCAATAAATGATGGGAAACGGGAAACGGGATTCGGGAAACGAAAAACAGTTTATTCCCTCGGTCATCCACCGGACGCATTTCCCGTTTCCTGGATCCCGTTTCCCGTATTCTTACCAGCATGAGCCGAACATGGACTGATCGTGAGTTATATACCGCTTTCGGTCGAGATGGTAGCGAACACCAGCGCCAAGCTTTTGAAATCCTCTATCAAGAGCTGTACGCGATTAGTTGGTTCATGTTACAAACAACGTCTGCGCCCGAGCCTCAAGCATTGGCGCAAGATTGTACCCAAGAAGCGTTGGTTAAAATTTGGAAATACCTGGATACGTGCGAACAGCCAGATTCTTTGCGCCACTGGGCAAAGACGATTGTACGCAATCAGACACTGAATGAGATTGCTCGTCTGAAGCGCAAGCCTCAGGATTCAATTGATCGGGTTATCGATCAACCGATGCTAGATCAGAGCGCTATCCCATCCACTGCCTTTGAACAGCAAGAAAAACAGCTTGCCATCTTAGATCTGCTAGCCACGGCACCGATCAGCGACCGTTCTCGTTATGTCATTCTGGCCAAATATTTATTACAGATAAGTGATGAAGAGATCAGCCAAGCCTTGAGCCAGCGCGAGGGAGAACTAATTAAGCCGAGCCATGTGCAAGTAACACGGGCCAAGAACATTAAAAAGATTACCCAGAACGCCATATTGCGCCAGAAGTTTCGCGATCTGAATGGTGATGAGATGTAAAGTGGGAAAGATTCCAGCGTTCATCATTGTCTTATTGAAAGGCGCCTGATTAAAAAGTGCAATGCGCACAGAATTCAGTGGTGTGGCGTCTGTTGTGAGACCGTTATGCAAAAAAATAACCAAGCCCGATCAGTTTTGTTTCGTGCTCAGCTAGGCGAAGAACCGATCCCAACCCCAGAAATGATTGATCAAGCGCGGATCGACCTGGCCCATGATGCAGTTGCCTGTGCGGCGTTGGAGAAATTTGCCGGTGTGATCGCTGCGGCGGAGCTACAGCCCGACGAAAAATGGCGCAACCGGCTTCAAGTTTATATTACGGCCCAACTTGCTGGCCATACCGATATGACTGAATTTGCTGATGTCCAGCAGGCACTGGATCGGAGTGTGGCGCTGGCAGAGGAATATGATCTACTCTATACCGTGATGACGCATGAAACACAAGGCATATTGCCTGCGTCTCCGCTACCGCCTCCACTGCGTTTAGACTTTTTGCCCACTGCGGCCTGGCAACCGATCCCAGTGGAAAAGCCTACAGTTCGGCCACGCCGCGCTTACGGGCTTGGTCTTGCGGCTGGTTTCCCCAATTTGTTATCCACCGATTGGTTTGGTCGTCTGGCAGGAGTAGCTACGCTGCTGGTCCTCGTCGGCGCGCTGCTGGGTGGGTTTTGGCTGACACGCCAAGCGCCGCCAGTCAGCACAGCAGCGAATAGTACAACACCTACCGAGCAAATCCAGGCAGGTCAAGCTGCATTTTTCGATCAACAAATGCAACTTGAAGACACCCCTTCGCCGCTATTTACAAGCT
>JBBRVA010000041.1:0-18148 GCA_038247295.1 Caldilineales bacterium
CCGGTCTTGGCCAGGTTGCGATGCTGGTCCATCTGTTAACCGGCGTGCGTGTGAAAGCTGTCGAGATCGAACCAATTTTTTGCACCTATGCCCAACAGTGTGCGCAAGCGTTAGGGATACAAGGGATTGATTTCATCAATGGCGACGCCCGCCATGTCGATTATGCAGACGGCACGATCTTCTATCTCTTTACACCATTTAGTGGTGCGCTCTTACAAACTGTATTGGATAAACTGGCCGATCAGGCGCGCACCCGCCCGATCAAAGTTTGCACTTACGGCCCCTGCACCGCACACATAGCACGCCAACCCTGGCTGCACAGCCTGGACGGCAACGCCGATCACGAATTCAAAGTGGCGATTTTCGAAAGTAGAGGATGAAGGGATGACAAGATGGCAAGATGGCAAGATGACAGGATGACAGGATGACAGGATGGCAAGATGACAGGATGGCAGGATGGCAGGATGACAGGATGGCAGGATGACAGGATGACAGGATGACAGGATGGCAAGATGAGAAGGCTTGCCCTGAGCTTGTCGAAGGGCTTCATCCTGTCATCTTGTCATTATCTACCCTGCCACCGCAACAAACGCATCCCATTCAACGTGACCAACAGCGATGCGCCCACATCGGCCAGCACCGCCAACCAGAGCGAACCAGCGCCGAGCAGGACAATTAACAAAAAGAAGGCCTTAATGCCGAGTGCAGCACTAATGTTTTGGCGAATAATGCGCATCGTGGCCTGGCTCAGTTGATAGGCAAAAGGCAATTTGCTCAGGTCGCTGCCCATCAATGTGATGTCGGCGGTCTCCAGCGCCTGGGCCGATCCGGCCCCCATCGCGATCCCCAGCGTTGCGGCGGCCAACGCCGGCGTGTCATTGACGCCATCCCCTACCATCGCAACTGCGCCATATTGCCCCCGCAGTTGCTCAATCGCCTGGACTTTTTGTTCGGGCAGCAAATCAGCGCGGATCGCTGTGACGCCAACCGCATCGGCAATGGTTTGGGCCGTGGCCGCATTGTCGCCGGTCAACATAATTAATGCCTCGGCGCCAGCCCTATGCAACGCTCGCAGGGCATCGCGGCTGCTGGTGCGCACACTGTCGGCGACAGTAATGTAGCCAAGATAGTGGTCATCGGCGCTGACCAGCATCGGCGTGTGGCCTTGGGCAGCCGCTAGCTTGATCTCCGCACATTGCGCGGCATTGTGCGCCACAGTCTGGTCAAAATAAGCATGGCTACCGATCAGGACAGTGCGCCCATTGACGTAGCCGCTGACCCCGCGTCCGACAAGGGCGGTCACGGCTTCCGCCGCAGGATATTGTTCACGCAGCCCGCGTTCGGTGGCGGCATTGACGACTGCCAACGCCAGCGGATGTTCGCTGCGGCGCTCCACCGCGCTGATCAAGGCCAGCATGTCGTCACACGGTAGACAGATACCCGGTTGCGTCTGACAGTCAACGCTGCGCACCGTCACCACACTAGGCTTGCCCACCGTCAAGGTGCCGGTTTTGTCAAAGGCAAAGGCTTTGATACGGCTGAGCGTCTCTAGAAAAGCGCCACCTTTGATCAGCACGCCGTTGCGGGCGGCGTTGCTGATCGCGCTGACCAGGCTAACTGGTGTGCTGATCACCAACGCGCACGGGCAGGCTATGACCAGCACCTCCAGCGCGCGATAGAGCCAACCTTGCGTGTTCAGATCAGGATTCCAGAAGGGTGCGCCAAAGAAGAGCGGTGGTACTGTCGCCACTAAAGCCGCCATCCCGACCACGGCGGGCGTATAATAGCGGGCGAATTGATCAACAAAGCGTTGCACCGGCGCGCGTCGCTCTTGCGCCTCTTCCACCATGCGGATCATACGGCTGACGGTATTGTCGGCCGCCAGTTGGGTAACGGCAACGGTCAAAGCCGCTTCACCATTGATACTACCCGCATAGATCGGGTTGCCAATTGCCTTCTCCACGGGCATACTTTCGCCCGTAATCGGCGCTTGATTCACCGCTGAAGCACCGGCCGTAACCAAGCCATCCATCGCAATGCGTTCACCCGGCTTGATCACCATCACATCGCCGACTTGGATTTGCTCCACTGGCAGGCGGATCTCTTCCACTCCACAGAATGGGCAAGCGCCGCCTTGGTAGCCATCCTGGCCCAAATGGGCATGACAATCGATACAAGCCCGCAAAACGGTGGCTTCGTTGGGCGCTAATTGCAACATGCTACGAATCGCATGCCGGACACGTTCCATGGTGTAGCCTTCTAACGCTTCGCCAATCGCAAAGAGCACCATCACTAGTCCCGCTTCAGTGTACGCGCCGATGATTACCGCGCCAATGCCGGCTAACGTCATCAACAGATTAATCGAAACCTCGTGATTGATGATCAAGCTACGCCATGCACCGCGTGCAACAGGATAGCCAGCCACAAGCATGGCCGCGATTGAAGTGACAGTCCACCAAACACTGTGCCAGCCAAGCATGGGCAATAGCTCGTCAAAGAGTAAGCCGGGCAAAATCAAGAGCGCGCCGATCAGGGCGAGTACAGTCGTGCGGCGCTGCAAAAGAAAATGGACGAAGCCGCGTACGCCGCCCTGCGGGGTCAGTTCAACGGCTGTGACCGGTGTAGCTTCACGGGCGGCATAGCCCAGGTCGGCCACGCGCATGATAACGGCATCGGGCGCGATGTCACCCACGACGCGCAATTTGGCCACCGTATAGTTGAGCGAGCAAGTTTGTACACCGGGCAAACTTGCGACACCCTTTTCGATACTGCGAGCACAGTCGGCGCAATCCATACCGTTGATCGTAAAAATTTGTTCAGCAGCATTCATGCTTCGCTTGACCTTCCTGGTTAACGATGGATGCTAATCACCATTGTCTATTGTTCGCGTGCGTCTAGGCTAGCCATGCTGCACATGGTCTAGCCCGGCGCGGAAAAGGCTGGCCACATGTTCGTCATCTAATGCGTAGTAGACGAAACGGCCATCTTTGCGCGTACGCACTAGCCGCATTTGGCGCAAATGGCGCATATGATGCGAGATCGCCGATTCACTGATGCCAACCGTCGCCGCCAAGGTGCTAACATTCATTTCGCCGCCGGTGAGTGCCGCAATGATCCGCACCCGGCTGGCATCGCTTAGCGTGCCAAAAAATTCTGCTAATTGAGCAGCTTCGTTTTCGTCCAGTTCAATCACTGGTGAGGTCTTGGCTGGCGAAATTGTCTGTGTAATGAGATTCATTCTCACGTTTCCATACATGAACAAGTATTCAGATATAAATAACTATACACCAAAATTTTTAGGCTGTCAAGACAATTTTTCCCTTTGTTAATGGCTTGACGGGGTTGGGTGAAGAGGGCTACAGCGCCGCCAAGGCGGGCGTGATCAATTTGACCAAGAATATGGCGCTGAAATATGGTCAATACAATGTGCGCGCCAATGTGATCTGCCCCGGCACGATTCGAACACCGATCTGGCAGGCGCGCGTAGACGAAGATCTGCTCATTTTTGACCGCTTGGCCCAGTGGTATCCATTGGGGCGTGTCGGCAATCCCGAAGATGTTGCCAAAGCAGCGCTCTTTCTCGCTTCCGACGATGCTAGTTGGATTACAGGTACGACTTTAACGGTAGATGGCGGGCTAATGGCGCGGAGTTATCGGATGGGGCAGGCGTTGGGTGGGGAACGTGAGGAGTGATCAGTTGTTGCTCACAAGGACAAGGGGTGTAAATGGTAAGACGGTAGGGCAGTAAGACAGGGAGACAGTAAAACAGTAAGACAGGGAGACAGGGAGACAGGGAGACAGTAACTGCCTCCTGTCTTCTGTATAATTACTGGTGCCGCGCTGGGCTAAATTACACGGGCGGAGAAATTAGCGCGTCAGCTCCCAGGCCAGGTGCTGAATCTCTGGCAAAATCAGTTTTTCCATCGCAAGTTGGACGGCTTGGGGCGAACCAGGAATGCTGACTACGACGCGCTCGCGGTAGACACCCGCTGTAGCACGGCTGAGCATGGCAGCCGCCCCCACTTGCTCATAGCTGAGCATGCGAAAGATTTCGCCAAAACCGGTCAAGGTTTTCTCTAGCGCCTTGCTGATCACATCATACGTACGGTCGCGGCGACTAATACCCGTGCCGCCATTGAAGACGATCAAGCGCGCCGCGCCACTGGCAAAGTCGGCCAACGCTTGTGCAACCTGCTCTGGTTCGTCTTTCACAATGCGATAGTCGACAATGGTGTGACCAGCCGCTTCGGCCAACGTGCGGATCAACTGACCGCTCGTGTCTGTCTCTGGCGTGCGCGTATCGCTAACTGTGACCACAGCGAAGGGAACGCTGCCTTGGGTAACAGCCTTTGCGCGATGTTCCTGAGCACTCATTAATAAATATCCTCTTCCCCATTAAACAGAAGTGAATCGCCAATGCGCGGTAACAGGCCAAGCTCGGTTTGGTCATCTTTGCAGGCTACCTGGTTGTAAAAACGCCCCTCAATCGCTTCAACACCCACCGTCGCCATGGATACATCACCCCAACTTGGCGCTTGACCATAGTTCAAACCGATATTGCCATTGGGATATAAAACGATTTGAAAACTAACCCGGTAAGCAGGGCTAACACTAGCTGCGGTGGGTACATTGTCAAATTCGATCACAAAGCGGTTGTTGGCAGCGAGAAAAGTGGAAACCTGCGCGCCAACCGCCCCCGGATCTAGATCGGCCCACCAACCGTAGATTGCATCATTCGGTTCACCGAGGTTGGGCAGACAACTGCTCGTCGTGTGATCGGCGGCGTCGGCGTTGCCAAAATCGAGATAGCCATTTGAAAAGATACGTGCGCTTGTATAAGCCCGTTCACGCAGGGTGAAGGTGATAGGTAAGGTAATGTCCACGTCGCTCTCGTCACTCATCGAATAGGTCGTGCGGCTATCAATGGTGACCGGCATTTCCCATTCGTGCTCGGCCGTTGCCGATGTAACGCTGCCATTGGACCCCAACACCAGCGGGAAATAGTATTGAAATGGCTGCGTTTCAATTAGCACGCCAATGCCGACCGTTTGGCTGATAATGCTACTATCTGCCCGTGTGCCAACAACTTTTAAGGTAGCAACATAGCTGCCTGTGATCAGATGGGTAGGCGAGATCACTAGTGAAATGTGGCCCGGATCGCCATACTCGGTTGTGCCAGAAATTATCGTTGCAGCACGGCTGGTGGACAGATCGGCTGTTGTCTGCTGCTCGCGATTGAGGACGTCGGCATTGTCTGCATCGGGGTTGAGCATTGTCAACCAACTATTAGCGCCATCCAGTGTCGCTCGCCAGTTGATGGCTGATAGACTAGAGTTATCTACGCGCACTGTGATCGTATAGGGGGCCGCACCGAGCGGGATCTGGCGACTAATGCCTTCTTCGTACGCAAGTTGGAGATTCGTTGGCAAGCCATACCGCAAAGCAGCATGGACGTCCAAACGTCCGCTGCCAACAAAATCAGTCCCTTCTGTAGAACGCGTTGCTGTGTTGCGCAAAAGCTGACGCACTTGGGCGCCCGTCAAGTCTGGTCGTACGCTCATCACAAAAGCAGCCGCACCGCTAACCATGGCGGCGGCCATGCTTGTCCCTTCAGAGGTGCAGTAGCCACTCTCCGGCAACGGCGCGTCGATATCCCGACAATAGACCCCGTCGGGCCAGGTGCTCAGGATTTTGACGCCGAGATTGCTTCCTATCTCACCGCCGGGCGCCGCAATCTCCACTTGGCTGCCGGCGTTGCTATACGTGGCATGCCGGTCAATATAATTAGTGGCCGCTACGCCCATGACTTCGGCATAGGCAGCCGGCCATTGTACCGAGGCTGGGTAGCCATTGCCGACCGCAGCAATCAAGAGCGCGCCTTTACCATAGGCATACTTGATCGCCGATTCCATCACCACATTGGGGGATGAGGATTCCAAGCTCAGATTGATAACTTGCGACTCGTCATCCGCAGCCTGGCGGATAGCAGCAGCAACCGCCGAAATAGTGCCCAGGCAGCGCCCGCCTACATTGTGGAGCACTTTGTAGGGTGCAATTTCCACCTCTGGCGCAACGCCGACAATGCCCGTCTTATTGTTCAAAATCGCGCCAACCAGGCCAGCAACATCGGTGCCGTGGCCACAATCGTCGGTGGCCTCCGCACCAGGCGTTACATAATTGACGCCTTCTAGGAGGCGGCTCTTTAATTCAGGGTGTTCAAAATCTACGCCACTATCGACAATGCCAACACGAACACTGGAAAATTGCCCCTGAAAACCATCGGTGGCATAGGCTAAGGCCCAAGCGCGGCTGGCATTGATTCGCTGCAAATACCACTGGCGGTCCGCATAGAGTGGATCGTTGGCATTGAAGGGCGTTTCTGGTTGGGTAATCGTGTCGATCGCGCGGTCAGCCGCGGCATAGACGATCGAGTTGGGGACGGCAAAAGCCACAGACGGATCTTGCAACAACTGCTGGATCGCAGCCAGTTCTGTACCTTCGGGCACATGAAGCAATTGGCCTTCAATACCAGCATCGCCTGCGCGGCCATCCAAGCCGCGCAAATCCAGCGCTTCCACAGCCTGGATGCGAAGTTCAGCCAGGACAGAAGAGGCACGTACAACATCGCGGCGAAAGCCGACCAAAATTTCACCCGGTGCAAAAGGAGCTGTTTCGACAGCATTTGCACCAAGTTGTGATTGGTTGATCAGCGCATTTGTACTGCCAGCCGATCCGGCATCTTGGGCATAAGCAGACAATACACTGCTAAGTAATAGGCTACTCAGCGCAACAAAGCTGAACACTCGAACAGTCCACATTTTTTGAATACGCATGTAACTTCCCTAAACAGCCCCAGCGGTGGCGTGCATTTCCGCATCCAATTGGTTAAAAAAAGTGACCATAAAAGCATGACGTTCAGCGCCAATCTGGCGGGCAGTGGCGGTGTGTAGCGTTGCTAACAAGCGCTGCAATTTATAGACAAACTCGTGTCCCGGCGTATAATCAGCGCCGCGCGGGCGTTCATCGAAGGCCGGAGCATCAGTCCAAGGCATTGTCCAGAGTCGGCTACCATAATGACCCGCATAGGCAAACGCGCGCGCGACCCCAATCGCCCCCATACTGTCGAGTTTATCGGCATCGTACAAACATTGAGCTTCCAGCGTAGCTGGCTGAATCGATTGGTCGCGAAAGCGATGCGCCTCGATGCAATGGACAACGTTGGCAATACGTTCCTCTGCCATGCCCCGTTTGGTGAGCCATTGGCGGGCAAAGTCGGCCGCAGCCAGGTGATGAGAACGCCGGTTATCCGCCTTGACCGGCACATCATGCAAAAGCGCAGCCAGGCGCACCACAGCCATATCGGCGCCTTCAGCTTGCGCAAGCTGGCAGCCCAATTGCGTCACGCGCCAGATGTGATCAAAGTCGTGGGCAGCATCGTCACCGGTATATAGCGCGCGCGCTTCATTGTCACTGAGAACTACGTTAGCGTCAGTCATCGGGGATACGGTTTGGCCGGTGCTTCCGGCGAAAGGGCAGATGGGCGGACGATGTTTCTGCTTACACCACCGCGCATCCAGAGCAAGCCACCAGGCAAGCTGACTAAATAGCCGATAAATTGCTGCAATAGACCCACGGCCAAGCCTAGTTCATTACGGGCGCCAATTAAGGCAAAAGTGGCGACAAACGCGCCCTGGCGCACACCCAATCCTCCGGGCGAGAGCGGAACCAGCAGCCCAACCAGCACGATGATTGGGTTGATCGCCAGCACCTCCAACAGAGAAATGCTGTCGGGTGTAATCGCGCGCGCGATCAGCCAGATATTAATACTGGTTAAAATCACAATCAACGTACTGCCCAGCGCAGTCAGCACCAGGGCGCGATATTGATGGCGATAAGCATTGAAAGCTGCGGCTAGCTTCTGCCAAATAGGCAGCAAATGTTTGGACAAAGGGAGATAAGCAAGAATCTTCTCCACCCACTGTTTCAGGCGACGGCTCAAGAGGGCGACGAGCATGGCAAACAAGGTTAAGCTAATGCTGACACTGCCGGCAACAATGAAACGCATGGAGATCAGCGCGTCACCGGTGAAGCGTTGTCCATTGGGCCGGCCCCAGAATAACATCACAATCGAGGCCAGCGCAGCCGAAAGCATAAAGACCATCAAACCGATAAAACGGTCAATCAGCACGCTGGCCGCGGCATCCGCGGTGCGGCGCGTGTCGGTGGCCAGGGCGTAACCGCGCATTACATCGCCTCCCACCTGAGCCGGCAGAAAGTTGTTAAAAAATTCGGCCACCCACTGGTAGGCAAGCAACCTCGGCACGGGCACCGGAATGCCAATCGCCCGCAGTAAGATGCCCCACTTGATGCCGCTCAAGGCAACCGCGGCGGCATAACAACCGGCGCCAGCCAGGAGCAGGCCCTTATCGGCATTGACGATTTGCCGCCAGAGACCCACCGGGTCTTCCAGTTTCTGAAAGAGCCAGTAGAGCAGACCGATGCCAACGGCTAGTTTGAGCAGATTAATTAAGCGATTTTTCATGTAGATAGTTGATATGCCCAGTCTTAGTCATATTGCTAAGTCACCCACCAGATTTTTATCATAAATTGTCTCTAAAGGTGGCTTGTCGTTTCCGTTCTCCCACATCATGGCAAAAAACCAAATTGCGCCATCACCAATCCAAAAATCGGCTGGTGTGAAGAGCATTTTCGAAGCAAGCGGTGGTTCTGATGAACCGGGATTGTAGCCAGCATTCCAGCCAAATATTTCGCCTTGCCAGGGTTGACCCTGTTCGTGAAGGCGTTGCGCAAAGACACGCACCTCATCTAGGTCAGGAATGAAGACAGGCACAAGTGTGGTATAGTCGTCCAGATCGATATTGACTTTAACGATCGTCCCGTTTATTTTGCTCTTCATGCCAACGAGCGATAATTTCGTTGGCATGACGGTTGATAATTCGTTTAATTTCGTTGAGTTCATGCTCACGAAATCCTCCATTCATTGCCATGCCAATAGAGTGCACCCAAAATTTGGCGTTTTTACCAGATTTCTCAACGTGTACATGGATTGGCTCATCAAGGTCGGCAGCATAAAAGAAAAATCGATAGCCTTTCTGAATAAAAACGGTTGGCATATACAGATACCGCCGCCTACTGTTCCAACTGCGTACGCGATCGGATTGCAAACGATTCCTTTTGCGCCTGGGCGTCGCGGCGGACGCTTTGCACATCCTGTTTTTGCGTCCAGGCCATGTCCCACACCACGTGGCGCTTGCCCTGCGTAAAGTCGTACCAACCCAGCAGCCGGCTCCAGCCCTCAATTGCAGCCAGCAGGAAGAGCACCCAAACCAGCCGGATCACACCCCATAATTCTTTCCATGCCACCCGCGCGACGCGGCGATTTTGGATGCTGCTAACGGCGTAGCCATATTTATGTTTCAAATAGAGATGGCCAGCGTGGTTGCGCCGGCGTTGGCGCACAAAATCGGGAATCGTCGTTGGACCAGTGTTATAGACGACCGCGTCGGGGGCATATTGCACAGAGAGCCCATGCTTGACGACCAACGCTTCGACAAAGGCCTCATCCATCGCTACATCAGCGGGGATGCCGTCGAAAAGCTTGCGAAACGCGATCATCTCGCCCAGGCGCGGGATCTCTAGACAAAGCTCGTGCTCCATGCGCAGGCGCAAATGGCTTAGCAAACCAATAATGTGATCCGGCGTGTCGACGGCCACCTTTTGCGCACCGACCATGCCAACTTCGGGGCTCTGAAACATACGGACCAAATGTTCAACCGCGTATTCGTGCGGCAGGGTATCACCGCTCTCCAACACGCAAATCTCGCTCTGAGCCGCAGCCAGGAACAGATTGACGGCGCTGGTTTTGCCTTCACGCTTCTCCTGCTGAATCAGCTTGATGCGCGGGTCTTGCTGCATGTACTCTTTGATGATCGGCACAGTGCGGTCGGTGCAAGCACTGGCCACGACAATGATTTCGGCAATTTCGACGCGGTGCAGATGCTGATCCAACAGCGCCGCCAGCAGATGGCCAATATTTTCTTCTTCGTTATAGGCCGTTACACCGACGCTACAGACGATCTTGTCACCCCGCGCAACGCTCATACAGGTTTGGTCCTTGTTTTGGTTCTGAGAGATGTGTTAGAGACGAATGACGAACGACCAACGACGACAGAGCAACGACGACAGAGCAATGCCAGCCGGGCATTCGTCATTGGTCGTTCGTCGCTTTAAGTACTTACCAGTTTGGCTACCGTCACACCATCGCCCCCCTCGCCCAGATCGCCAGAACGAGCTTCGCGGACTAGAGGATGCTGCTTCAAATTGGTGCGCACAGCATCGCGCATTGCGCCGGTGCCTTTGCCATGGATGATGCGCACCCAGGGCAGGCGCGCCATGTAAGCACTATTCAGGTAATGCTCAAGCTTGTCCAATCCTTCGTCCACGCGCTCCCCACGCAGATCCAACTCCATGCCGGGGCTTTCGTGGCCGATATTGATGTTGACTTTAACTTGCTGGTCAGCCGTCGGTTTGACGGCCTTTTGACGCAATTCTAGGCGCTTAAGCGACAACTTCAAGCGGAAGTTACCTAGTTGCACATCGGCCTCACCAGCCCGCTCGCTGACCGATAAGACTTCACCGCTCGCTTGCAAGCTGGCCACCCAAACCCGGTCGCCCACTTCAATTGGTCCACTCAGCCGCTCTTGGGCATCGCCGGGGATGATCACGCCGCGGCGGATTTCACTGTCCGCCTGTTGCGCCTGCTGGCGCCGGTTTAGCTCTTCGGAGGCGCGATTGAGGAATTCCTCGTGCGCGCCGGCGCCGGTAAAGCCACCGCGCGTCAATTGGCGGCGAATCTGGTCGACTTCGTTGCGTGCCTGGCTCAACTCGGCTTCCAATGTGGCCCGCGTTTCGCTGATCACGGCGCGACGCGCTTCTTCGATCTTTGCCATCTGATAACGTAAATCACGCTCAATAAGTTGCGCTTGGCGCTCACGTTCTTTGGCGCGGCTTTCGGCCTGCTGTGCTTCTTGTTTGGCGCGCTTGATATCGTCTAACAACGCATCGGCTTGCAGTGTATCTGGCCGCACAATCGACTCGGCCTTGTCGACAATGGTTGGGTTCAAACCGAGGCGGCGCGCAATGATCAGTGCGTTGGAGCGACCAGGCAGACCAATGCTCAATTCGTAGGTCGGGCTGAGCGTCTGGACGTTGAACTCGACCGATGCATTGCGGACACCGGGCGTGTTGTGGGCATAGAGTTTGAGATCACTGTAATGCGTGGTGGCAAAGGTGGTAATGCCGCGATCGCGCAAGTTTTCTAACAGCGCCATCGCCAGCGCCGAACCTTCGTCTGGATCGGTGCCGGCACCTAATTCGTCGAACAGCACCAGGCTCTTCGGATCGGCTTCTTCTAAAATTGCAATGATGTTGGTGAGATGACTGCTAAAGGTGCTCAGGCTCTGCTCAATGCTCTGCTCATCACCAATGTCGCTGTAAACGCCTTCGAAAACCGACAACTTACTACCTGGTTCGGCGGGAATCATTAGTCCAGATTGCGCCATCAGCGTCAACAGACCTACTGTCTTGAGCGTAACCGTCTTACCACCGGTATTCGGCCCGGTTACGACAATAATATAGGTCTCGTCATCTAAGTAAACATCGATCGGGACGACAGTTTTTTGATCGATCAAAGGATGGCGCGCCCGGTGCAGATCGATGATTGAGCCGGGATGCTGAAACATGTCATCAGCTTCGGCCGACTTTGGGTTCTGCTTAGGCGGCTGGAAAGCCACCATCTCTGGGGCATAGGCGTCTAGTTGATAGGCATATTTAGCCTTGGCAAAAGTAAAGTCTAGCTCGGCCAAAATCTGCACGTTGCGCCGAATATACATTGACTCTTCCGCCACCGCCATCGTCAGCTCGGTAAGGATGCGCCGTACTTCCTTTTCCTCTTGCAACTCCAACTCGCGCACCGCATTATTCTGCTGCACCACTTTCAAGGGTTCGATAAAAAGTGTAGCGCCGCTAGCTGATTGGTCGTGGACAATGCCGTCGATCTGGCCTTTATATTCCGAGCGCACCGGAATCACATAGCGGCCCTGGCGTTGTGTGACCAACGCATCTTGCAAATAGGGCTTCAGATCGCTGCTGTGGACCAGGCGATCCAGCGTGGTAAGGAGCCGCTCTTGGGCGACATGCAGTTCCTGGCGGATGCGGCCCAAGGCCTCACTGGCGCCATTGACAACATCGCCGCGTTCGTTGATGCAGCGCGCAATTTCGGCGCTGACATGGTCGCACGGTTCGATGTTGTAGGCGATCTCGGCCAAAAGTGGGAAAGCCTGCTCGAGCCGGATCAACAAGTTGCGCAACGAGCGTGAACGCAGAAGTGTATTTTTAACCTCTGACAACTCTGGCGCAAAAAGCATCGAACCGCGTTCGGCTTTGTCTAGGTATTGGCGCAAGTCCCGCACACCGCCAAAGCTAACATCGTTTTTCTGCTCCAACAAACGAAAGGCTTCCGATGTCTGCGCCAAGTGCGACTGGATCGTTTTTAAATCGTCACTGGGCAACAGGCTGCGCGCCATCTCGGCGCCCCCGCTAAAGGCGCAGTGAGCGGCAAGTTGCTCCAGGATTTTATGGTATTCAAGCACTTTAAGGGTATGCGGGTTCATTTTTTGCCTATATGTAAAATTTGTCCAACTTGCAGCGTCGGCAGCACCGCATCAATTTCAGCTATCAATGGCGCGACATCTGAGTAACGGTTCGTTTTAGCAGACAAAATGATAATCGCTATGTTGATCTCGCTAAAATTATGCTTGAGTCTGTGATCTAATTGCTCATCAAGCAGGACGCGCATACACGACCTCAGTCAGAGCAGATTGAAGTGCAAGTTCTAGAAATGCCTCTGCCTGTTGGCGCGTCACACTGGGAAAGCCAGCGAGAAAATCCTCCAAACTATCACCAGCTTGCAGATGATCAATTAAGCTTTGGATGGGTACACGGGTGTTAGCAAATACCGGCGTACCACTCATAATCTCTTGATCAGAAATCACTATTTTCTCTAAATTCGGTAAAGTTCGTGCAATTTCGCCATGATTGGCAATAGCAGACGCTTTGTCTTCAGGCAAGTGTTGTTCACCAGACATACGTTCGCGGATACGATGGGCAAGCCGCTCCATGAGCCACAATTGTTCGCCAAGTGAAAGTCGGCTGATATTGGCTTCAATTCGAGATAGCACAGATACAGTCATCATTTTGCTCCCCGCTTGGAGATTCCCCATGCGATAACATGTCTCTAAAAACCTGATAACGCAATGATCATATCATAGCCCGTAAGCTTCTACCAAAGTATATATCCTATTGGCCAGCGTTCATTGTGTCGCATAGCCCAGCCGGCGCAGCAGGTCTTCGCGTGTACGCCAGTGCTCCCACACCTTTACCCACAGTTCCAGATAGACGGATGTACCAACCAGTTCTTCAATTTCGGGGCGGGCGGCCGCGCCGATCTTCTTGATCATGCTGCCCTTTTCGCCCAACACAATCCCTTTCTGGCTATCGCGCTCAACATAGATCACGGCAGAGATATAGGTCATCTTGGCGCTGCGTTCGCTAAATTCGTCCACATCGACGGCGATGCTGTGCGGCACCTCTTGTTGCAGCAACATCAGTGCCTTTTCGCGGATCAACTCGGCGACCAAGAAGCGGACCTGAACATCGGTTACTTCATCGGCAGGGTAATAACGCGGGCCGACCGGCAACCGTTCACGCAAGGTGGCGCGCAGTTCATCAATGCCATGACCAGTCAAACCGCTAAAGACAGCAGCAGTTACCGCCATCGTATCCCCTGCGGTCTTCAGCCAACTCAGCAAAGCCTGGTACTCCTGGATACGACGGTTGGTTGTCTCTGGATTGGCCGACCACTGATCAATTTTGTTCAACCCGATCACAAGCGGTGGCAGACGCTTTTTGCGGTTCAATGTGTGCAACAGGTCGGCAATATGCTGATCTTCTGGCTTGGGTGGCGTACCAATGTCGACGAGCCAGAGCACCAAATCAGCATCTTGAATCGTCTTGGCCGCCACACCCACCATATACTCACCCAATTTAGTTTGCGGCAGATGGATGCCAGGCGTATCCAGAAACATGATCTGGGCGTCGTCTTCGGTAAAAATACCCAGCAGTTGATCGCGTGTGGTCTGCGGTTTGGGGCTGGTGATAGCAATTTTCTGGCCCAATAGCCGGTTGAGTAAAGTAGATTTACCCACGTTGGGCCGCCCAATGACGGCGACGAAGCCACTCCGGTGGTCGGGAGAAAGTTGTTCGGTTTCAGGTTCCGGTAGTTGATTGTTCAGTTGGGTTTTCTCCTTAATAAAGCGTGTAAATCAAACTTCAATAATCTAGGGTCATTCAAATGCTGGCAGTTGCGCCAAAATTTTCTCGATCTCAATTTTAAGTACAGGCAAGTCTTCAATAGCGGTAAGCCAGACCTTGTCCACATCCACACCGAAGTAATTATGGATGAGTTTGTCACGCATCCCTGCCATATCCAGCCAGGGAACGTGCGGATACTGACGACGCAACTCAGTTGGTAGGCGCTTTGTCGCTTCACCAATGATTTCAATTTGGCGAATCACGCCATCCTGAATCAATGTGTTTTGGTTAAAAGTAATATCATCTATGTCATACAAATAGGTTTCAATTTTCCGGATAGCATCTAAAATATGTTGGAGGTAGACAGCCGCATCACGCTTCATAAATCACCCGCAGATCACGCTTAATCCGATCACGCAAATAGGGACTGATTGCTGCTTCGGTCAGCAAGTCAACTTTCCGGCCCAAGGCAGCCGATATCTGACGCTCTGCGGCCACGAGCGCTAATAAACTTTTACGTTTGGAAAACTCTACGAGTAAGTCAATATCACTCTTTGCATTTGCTTCGCCACGTGCCATCGAGCCAAAAAGGCCCACCTTGACAATATCATGTTGGCGACATAGTTCAATTAATTTTTCAGTATCAAATGGAAGTGCAGGCATAATTGCGCTCATTTATCGAATCATAAAGAACATCACAATTATAGCATAATTTACTACTTCTCGCTTCACGAACTACCGTATAAGCGGCGGCGGCTTGGGCAATGTCAATTGCACCGTACCGGACGCTTCTGTATCCACCTTTGTGCGCCAACCAAAGGTAGCACTCAACGTGCGCAAATAGGCATCTGGATTAAAGATTTGCTCAATCGTATACGTCGAGCCGGTGACGATGATGATGTCTTCGGCGCCTTGCAGCGAGCGCGCCACCTGATACGCAGCTTGCGGCTCGGCGACGAGCAGTGTGGGCATGTCACCTGTGATAGCAGAAATTTCACGCTGCACTTTCGCCGGATCTTGGCCTTTGTAAGAAGCCCCCGTAACGACGATCGCCTTCGCCACTTTAGCCAATGCCGCGAACACCTGCCGGGGTACACGCGGGCCAGACAAACCGACGACGAGAATCTTACCCAGACCGGCGAAGCGCGTCTCGATTTCGCTGGTTAGCGCCGTAATCTTTTCGGCATTGTGGGCAATGTCGGCGTAGACCTGGGTTTCCACTTGCCACAAGCGCCCCACCAAGCGAGCATCCGCAAATTTTTGCAGCACCTGGCGTTCTTCAAGCTGGGGGCAAAGATGACGAATTACGGTGAGAGCAAGGCTCGCATTCCACTTCTGATAGCCGGCGCTCAACAATGATTCGGCAACTAACGGCGGATCAAAAATGCGCCGGACCTGTTCCTCTAATTCAGCGACCTGGATCTCGTTGATCTGATAGAGTGGTGCTGCCACATCGCGACAGACAGCAGCCATAATCTCCAGATTAGCCGGGTTGGTGTCGCTCGTAAAAAAAGGGACGCCTGGGCGGGCGATACCGGCTTTATCCAACACCCGTTGCCACTGTTCATGGCCGAGCATATGGGCGTGATCACTGCCCACGTTGGTTAGCACGGTGGCGACGACATCCAGTGCGCGCGTCTGGTCATACCGGCCGCCTACGCCCGCTTCCATAGCCGCCCATTCCACCCCATGCCGCTCGAAAAGCGCCAGTGCAATTAGGATCGAAGCCTCGTGAAAGGTATGTGTGTGATGCGGATTGTGCAGGGCCAACCGTACACAATGGGGCTGTATGCGCGTCTCCCAAGCCCATGCCACATCGGCCTGACGAACAAACTCACCATTGATGCTGAAACGCTCGCGGTAGTCGAATAAGTGTGGGCTCATAAAAGCGCCGGCTTTGCCCAGCGCCGAAAGCCCCATCTCTAAAAAACGACAGGTGGATCCCTTGCCACTGGTTCCCGCAACATGAATTAGGCGAGTCGGATGGCCATTGGGCCACAAGGTGCGGATCGATTCGCGCACCAGTTCCAATCGCACTAATTTTTGCGTGCTCCACTCGACGTGGTAAATTTGATCAACGGTGTTGTAATAAGAAAAATTCGGTTGTTCCACTACGGTTTCATCCAGACTTTCTTTGGATCAATACGCACGCGCAAAAATCGCCATCTGGGTAGCTGGCTGCCCCGTGTAAAAACAGATACCTTTGCCGCCGGGCTGCTCTAGTGGATAACAACGGTGGGAAGCCTTTGTCTCTGCTTTTACCTGTTGTTCATCCGCGTCACTGCCCGCCCACCAGGCGCGCACAAAGCCTTTGGCCACCATTTCTTTAAACTCAGCGTAATTTTTGGCTTCATGCATATTGTCATCGCGAAATTTGGTTGCGCGCGCCAATAAGGCGGCCTGAATGGTTTCCAAAAGCGTTTGCAGCGTGGGGACAAGTTCATCTTGGCTGACCACCTGCTTGCCAGGTTTGCCGGGCAGATCGCGGCGCGCCAATACCACAACATTCTGGTCGACATCGCGCGGGCCAATTTCCATGCGCACCGGTACGCCGCGCAATTCCCAGTCGTTAAACTTAAAACCGGGGGTCAAGTGGTCGCGCAGATCCACTTTGGTGCGCACGCCGGCTGCAATCAGGGCTTTGTTAATTCGCTCTAGCGCGGCAAGCACTTTACTTTTCTCGTCGTCATTTTTATAAATGGGCACAATCACTGTTTGATAAGGCGCCAGACGCGGCGGCATGATTAAACCGTTATCGTCACCGTGCACCATAATAATCGCCCCGATGAAGCGCGAGCTAAGTCCCCAGGAAGTCGTCCAGCAGTGTTGCATTTTGTTGTTCTGATCGACAAATTCGATGTTGAATGCTTTGGCGAAATTTTGGCCCAGATTGTGCGATGTACCTGACTGCAAGGCGCGACCGTCGCCCATCATGGCCTCGATCGTAAAGGTGCGATCGGCCCCAGCAAAACGCTCCAATGCCGACTTTTCGCCACCGGCATGGGGTCACCAACGCTAATTCTGGCGAAAATCCTGCCACATGTTTGGCTTCACGCTCCAGAAAGCTGTAGGGCAGAAACATCGGGAAACCGGCATTCAGGTGACCTGTAGCTTTAAAGCGTTGATCCAGGGCAGCCTGCATATTTTCCCACAAAGCCCAGCCATACGGTTTGATAATCATCGTGCCGCGCACCGGGCCATAATCGGCCATGTCGGCCGTGAGCACGACCGTATTGAACCATTCGTTAAAATCTTCGCTACGCGCAACGAGTTTAGTTGCCATCGGTTCGCCCTCTACACGATTAGGACTTACGCAAAGCAGAGAGTCTCACGCAAAGCCGCAAAGCACGCAAAGAAAAGCCAGAAAACCACTTGTAACGATTCAGCCGGGAACGTGCCCAGGCGTAAAAATCGAATGCCTGAAATAGTTACCATTGTTTTATAATTTCACTTCGCTGAGCATGGTTTTGAGCCACTGCCATTCAGCATCCAGGGTTGCTTGTATGCCAGGCAACAGGTTATCAAGCGCAATCTCTTGCATCGTACCCGTCCGCCGCAGTTTCGCTTCGACCACACCATTCTTCAGCCCTTTGCCGCCCACTGTTAAGCGCAGTGGAATGCCCAGCAGATCGGCGTCATTGAATTTGACTCCGGCGCGCTCATCACGGTCATCATACAACACCTCGATCCCGGCGTCTACCAGTTGGCGATAGATGCGGTTGGTGGCGGCGAGCACATCTGGCGTCTTTTCTGTGCC
>JBBRVA010000042.1:0-18079 GCA_038247295.1 Caldilineales bacterium
CAGGAGATTTCTAGCGTGCCACTGCGTTGGAAGATTTGTCCAATATTGACGAGATCAGCGCCCTGCTCGCGCGAGGCCAACACTATGGGCACCCAAGCGATGCCAAATTCGGCTTCACCAGACGCAACCACCTGCTGCGGCACGATCTCGACGGCGCCCTCGAGGATGGTCACATCGAGCCCTTCCTCTTCGTAAAAGCCTTGATCAAGCGCCGCGTAATAGCCGGCAAACTGCGATTGTGTCACCCATTGCAACTGAAGGCGCACCGGGGTCAGTTCACCTGTGGCTGCCGTTTCTGCCGCGGCTTCAGCGGGTGCTTCGGTTGCTGCCGCTGCTGGTTCACCGGCGGGAGCTGCGGCTGGTGGCGCCGGACAAGCCGCCAACACGAGCGATACGAGCATGAGTACAAGTACCCAGCGCATACTTTTCATTTTTTGATCTCCTTGTGAAATAACTGGTTGTGGAAATGATAATGAGTGTAACAATTATGCGCGTGCTCCGCGCACCGAGCTATGCCAGGGGATGGTAAGCCGTTCGGCGCCGAGCACGACAAGATAGAATGCGATGCCAATCATACAGGCCACGATGATGGCCGCCCACGAGTTTTGAAAGCGAAACTGCGCTGCTTCCTGTGTAATATAGACGCCCAGCGCCGAGCGGTTGCCGCCAAAGTATTCGCTGACTACCGCGCCGATCATGCTAAGGGTGGCCGCGACTTTGAAGGCGTTGAACATATAGGGCAGCGCATTAGGGAATCGAACTTTGCGCAGAATTGTAAACTCACTGGCGGCGTAGGAGCGCATCAGTTCGATCGCGGCCGGGTCCACCAGGGTCAGACCGCGGACGGTGTTGATCATCATGGGGAAGAAGACGATCACAGCCACGATCATCATTTTGGAGAATGGGTTGTCGACGCCAAACCAGTTATTAAGAATCGGGGCAAAGGCGATGATCGGCACCGAGTTGGCGGCGATGGCAAAGGGCATCAGGGTTTCATTGACTAATGTCCAGCGGGCGGTGGCCAGCGCGACGACAATCCCAGCCGTACAACCGATCGCAAAACCGCCTAGTGCTTCTTGCGCCGTAAACCAACCGATATGCCGCAGCCGGTCGAAATTGGTCGTGAACGATTCCCAGATCACCGACGGCGCTGGCAATAGAAACTTCTGAATCTGCAAGACGCGTACCAGGGTTTCCCACAGCACAATCGCCGCCACAAAGAGGAGAATGGCCGGTAAATTTCGCTTCAAGCTAATCACCTTTCTACTGCACTATTGATCGTTTTCTTATTCGCTTTGCGCAACCACTCGCGCACTTCAGTTTCGCTTTCGAAAGTACGCGGATCTTCGCGGGTATGGTCACCGCGCGGAATCGGTAAATCGATGTTCGTTACATGTAGAATTTCGCCCGGACGGGCCGACATCACAACGACGCGCGTCGAGAGAAAGACCGCTTCGGCAATGCTATGGGTGACAAAGACGATGGTCGTCTGCGTCTGCTGCCAGATCTTATGCAACTCCATGTTCATGCGTTCGCGCGTCATTTCGTCGAGCGCACCGAACGGTTCATCCATCAGCAGCAACTTGGGCTGGATCGCCAACGCGCGCGCAATGGCGGCTCGTTGCTGCATACCACCGGATAGTTGCCAGGGGTAGTGGTTTTCAAAACCGGTCAACTCGACCAGGCTTAATAGTTCGCGCGCCTGGCGCTGTTGTTCTTTTCGACTATAGCCCAGTAATTCTAATGGCAACATGACATTTTTAATAATGCTGCGCCACTCGAAGAGCACTGGCGCTTGAAAGACCATGCCGTAATCTTGGTCCAAACGCGCTTGATGCGCCGTTTTGCCATTGACCAGGATGTTGCCCATCGTCGGCCGAATTAGATCGCCGATGAGGCGTAAGAGCGTCGATTTTCCGCAACCAGACGGCCCGATCAACGCGACAAATTCGCCCGGTTCAATCGTCAGGTTGATCTCTTTGAGCGCAACGGTTTTGTTGTTGCTGCCCGTATTAAAGACCATCCCAACATTAGAAAGAGTAACAACAGGTTGAGTCATACCGCATCCGATTGATCAAAGCTCTATTTTCATTCTGTCGATAGAGCAACTGGATTCACTGCTATCACACCAGCGGGTGTGTAGCGTACAAAGTCAGTTGTATTGAAAGTGAGAATACGCGAGATGTTATTCGCGATCATTGTAGCGACTAATCGGGCGTCATGCACCTGAACGCCTGATACATTGGCTAACACGAGGCGTCGCCAGGCCGAATAAGTCGTTGATGCATCGGGTAATAATGGGAAAAGTCGCTCAATCAAACGCAACATCTGTTCTGCCTCAACTGTTGCTAAACCAAATCCATTTTTTGCAATAGGACGAGTAGCAACATTCCAAAATTCAATGCAATTTTGTGATGCAATCTGTAATTGATGACCATCCTGGCGTAACTGTCGTACCGCATTGCGCACAATGGGATGCAACTGGTGTGAGCGATCGGCAAAACGGAGCAAGACGTTTGTGTCAATTAAGTAGATCATGATTAAGCATGATCCTCATAAATACCGGCCCGGCTCACTGCGTAAGTGGATAATTGAGGCATATCGGACTCGAAGTTATTGGCTAGTCTATCCGCTAATTGGTCTGCAAGCAACTCGAACTCATCTTCCCCTTCCCGTTCCCATGCTTGTTGTAGTAGAGTTTCTACAGTTGGTGCGAAGGCGGCGACCAAAAGCTTATACACATGTTCGGTATCGTGGCGTGCTAAACCTTCGCGTAGTTTCGCTTCCAACTCGGACGATACTTCAAGCATAATTGTCATTGGCATATTTCTGACCTCTTATGATACCCGTTATCTTGCTCTATAAGCATTCACAAATTATCCGCCACAGCCTTGCGCCCACGCAGCGCCAGTGACTCGACTAAGGTGATTAATAGATAAAACAGGATGCCAACCGCGGCGCTAGCTATGATCGTCGCCCATAAGCGTGATGGGCTAGAGACATAATATTGGTTAAAATTGAGAATTGCCCGGCCCAAACCGCCGCGAATCCCTGAGGGTAATTCGCCGATGATGGCGCCGACAATGCTAGCCGTGGCCGATATTTTAAACGCGGTAAAGATATAGGGCAAAGCGGCCGGGAAGCGAAGTTTCCACAAAATCGCCCAGCGCGACGCCGCATACGAACGCATCAGCTCTACCGCCATCGGATCAGGTGAACGCAAACCGCGCAGCGTGTTGATGGTAACCGGGAAGAAGGTGAGATAGGCCGCAATCACAGCCACCGAAATCCAACTGACATCCTCTAGCCAAGCGCCCAGCCACTGAATCAATAGCGGGTTGAGCCATAGGATGACCATCGGCGCAATGGCCAGGATCGGCACGGTCTGCGAGGCGACGATGTAGGGCATACAGCCGCGCTCCAAAATCTCGAAGTGAGCAAATAAGATGCCGAGCAGTAAGCCCAAGCTTGCGCCCAACAGGAAGCCGGATAGCGCTTCGCGAAAGGTAAAGAAGGCCGCCTGATATAAAATCGTAAACAAGGGGGGGCCATTGCGTTGGGCCGGATTGGTAAATGAAGCTGCGATATCCCAAACATGGGGTAAGTTGAGATCGGAAACTACCTTGAAGCGCAAGGGTGGCTTGTGCTCAATGCCAAACGGGTTTTTGTCCGGCCACCATGGATCGCCACCAATCCACTTGACGCCTTCCCACAGCAAGATAATGAGCAGCAACAGCACAATCAATGCGAGCGTCTGACGCAGAAATTTACTTGTGCGGGTTGAAGTCGTGCGGGTTGCATTTGTCATATGCCGATAGCTTTACAAAAGACGTTGGTGGCGCTTGATGCCTCGTGGCCGCACAACCAAGACGGCGCCAAGCGCCAAAAACAGCGGCAAGGCGGCAAACGGGCAAAGGTTGCGGATCTGGCTGGCGCGATCTTCGCGGTAAACATAATGATACTCGGTATCGCGAAAAGTATCATCATTGCTATCAAATTCAAACTCGAAATCTTGCGTTACTGCCTGCATATCGGGGATAAAGATCCGATGTTTGGTCAAGAAGAGTTCTTGCGCTAGGAAAGGCGCCAGCGGCGAAGCCTGCTCTAATTGTTCCGGCTTGACCCAATCCGCAAAGCTGATCTCGTCTTCGCCGAAACTAATCGAGTCGCTAAGCTTCAGGCGGTGTTCGGCTAACAGATAGAGGAAGACGGGCAAGGATCCCGATCCCATCGCGGCGGCGCGCATGGGATAGACAATCTTTTCAGAGGGAAAGGTTACCCACAGCGGATCCAATGCACCGGTGAGCGGTGCATCCGTGCCTTGTGGTTGCAAACGAATAGCGACAAAGTACCAATGCTGGTCGATATAAGGTTGAATCACATCGGCAACCCCGGTGGGAAAGGTGTAACCATTTTTATCCAGCCAGGTGCGCAAGGCATCGGCGTCCGTAGCGGCCAAACTGCTCACATCAAATGGCCCCAATGTCTGGCGCTCTAGCACCGTGACGCCTTTGCCAGGCGCTGCACCACCTACGGCTCCTTCACCGTACACCACTTTTTCTTCGATTTGGGGCTTGGTCAATTCCTCTAAAACGTCAAAAATCGCCGCGTCACCCAGTTGCACGTTGGCTGGGGCTGGCACGGGGAAGATCCAGGCGGCTTCCTTGGCTTCCCCGGTCACGCTCATCTCCAATACGACATCTTCCACACCATCCAGCCAGCGTACCAAGGCTCGTTCTTGCACAACACCACTGTCGCCTTCCTTGGGAATATAGACGCCACAGGCCGAAGCCTTGGCGACGCCGACGGTAAAAAGGAGCACAAGCGCAAGCAGGCCAGGACGTAGTTTATTCATCTGATTTTCCCCATCGAGAAATTTGGCCAGCCTAACTTAGTAAACGTTGCATGCTTAATTCCTGTAGACGGTCAGGAGTTGTACGTTCATTATAGATTAGTGTTGGACCAAAAGCGGCAGTTACGCGTGAAGAAAAGTTCAGCACATCGACTGTGATCACTTCGTGGGTCTTTGCATCGTAACGCACCCAAATATCATCAGCCGCTTCTTCTGCTAAAGCGGGTTGGGGTGTTGTTGTAAAGGTAAAGGTTAAAATATCTGACTGTGGATCATAAGATGCCGAAATTAATCTGCGCTGCTTGCCGTTTTCTGCCATAACAACTGTCCTTTCGAGTAAATAGTGCGAGTTAGGTAAACGGTGCTCACATAACCACGTATCCCATTTTTCTCTGGCACATATTTTACTATTACAACCAGATGCTTGCCAACAAAATCGTTACGACCACAGTTTAGCTGATAAAATGCCTGTGAACGATTATCACGTGTACTTTCAAACACTAAATCTGGTGATTCAATCGTTGTGCGAATGTCCAGCAAGTAATCGTGGATTTCTGGATGGCTACCCGGTGCGCCGTTGCCGGCTTTTGTCTGCCAGGTTTCAATACTCAAGGCAACCGGCATACCACTGTAATCTATGACTTCGAAGATCATTTGTCGCCGCTTTTTGACTATTTGTTGTTTTTATAAACGAGTTCAAACAACCGATTCGGACTCAGCGGAATCTCCAAAATTTCCAGCTTATAATCGACCAATGCATCTTCCACCGCCTGCGCAAAAAGCGGACCGACAGGGATCGCACCTGCCTCGCCGGCGCCCTTGATGCCTAGTGGATTGAGCGGCGAGGGCGTCTCGACATGGTCGGTTTCGATCAGTGGCACCGTGTCGGCGGTAGGCAGCAAATAATCCATAAACGAGGCGTTGAGGAGTTGGCCGTTTTCGTCGAAGACCAGTTGCTCATAAAAGGCATTGCCGATGCCTTGCGCCACGCCACCCTGAATCTGACCTTCCAAAATCATCGGGTTGATCACCACGCCGCAATCGTGGACGACAATATAGCGCTTAATCTCGACCTGCATCGTCTCCGGGTCTACCTCGACGATCATGGCGTGGACACCGCTGGCGGTAGCACCGCGTTCGGGGCCAAAGTAATCGGTCGCTTCCAACCCTGGTTCGCTGCCCGGTTTGACCGCACCGCGCAATGGATTCAAGCGGGCGGCCAAATCACCCAACTTGATCGCCGTGCCTGGTGAGCCTTTCACCCGTACCGTGCCATCCACCAATTCTAAATCTTCTTCGGCCACTTCCAACTCTTCACCAGCGCGCTTCAAGATCTTCTGGCGCACTTTGACCGATGCGGCATGAATAGCATTGCCGGCCACCACGGCGCCACGGCTAGCGAAAGTGCCGGCACCCCAATAAAATTCGGCCGTATCACCGGTGACAAGCCGAATATTTTCGACTGGCACACCTAATTGTTCGGCCACCACCTGCGCAAAGACCGTATAATGGCCCTGCCCCTGGGTGCCGATGCCGCTCGCAACGCTCACGCGGCCACTGGTTTCTACCGTTACTCTTGCGCCTTCGTACGGACCAATGCCGGTGCCTTCGACATAGGTCACCAAACCCAAGCCGACAAGTTTGCCCGCAGCACGCAGACGCGGCTGCTCATTCTGGATGAAATTTGTATAGTCAATTAGCTCTAGCGCACGGTCGAGCGCAGGCGCATAGTTGCCGCTGTCGTAGATCAACGGGCCGAAATCTTGGTAAATGATCGCATTGTTGTAGGGGAACTTTTCGGGCGGAATCAGATTGCGGCGGCGGATTTCGACACGGTCGATGCCCAATTCTTTGGCCGCCAGGTCGAGCAGCCGCTCCATTACAAAGACGCCGTGTTGGCGTCCAGCACCGCGGTAGGGCGTTACAATCGGCTTGTTGGTAAAGACAGCCTTGAATTCGGTGTAGTAGTTGGGCACGTCATATTGGCCAAGCAGCGTACACTGGCTGTTAAGCGCCACAGTCAGCCCGTAGGGTGCGTAGGCGCCGGCGTCATGCAAGAAAACATCGTGGATACCCAGCACACGTCCATCGCGCGTCAGGGCGATCTCTGCTTCATGCACCTGACCGCGTTCCTGCGTGGTGGCGTAAAAGTTTTCGCTGCGATCCTCGATCCATTTGATTGGGCGGTTGAGCCGCATCGAAATCCAAGGTAGGAGCACCTCTTCGGGATAAAACATCATAATCTTCGGGCCAAAGCCACCGCCAATAAAGGGGGCGATCACGCGCACTTGGCGCTCGGAGAGACCCAGCATGGCGGCAATGCCGTTACGAATCGGGATCGGTGCTTGGGTCGTGTCCCACATCGTCAACTGCTCACCCTTAGCGTCCCAACTGGCGACAATACCGCGGTTTTCCATCGCCGCCGCTGTGCCGCGATCATAGACAAAGCGCCGCTTGATCAATACGTCGGCCTGGCTACGAATTGCGGCGTAATCACCTTTCTGTTGGATCGCATGCGCGTTGAGGTTCTGCGCCAGGTCTTCGTGGATCAGCGGCGCATTGTGATCCAGCGCGGTTTCGATATTGACCACTGCGTCGAGCGGGTCAACATCAACCAGAATGCGCTCGACGGCATCCTCGGCAAGGTAGCGGCTCTCGGCGACGACGACGGCGATTGGTTCGCCTACGTGGCGCACTTTATCTTTGGCCAACGGCACTTGGGTGCGCGGGTGGAAGATCAGATCTTTGATCGGCGGTGGTGGCACCAAGAGCGGGCCGGGCTGCCAGTAATCACCCAGATCGGCGGCTGTGTAGACGGCGACTACGCCGGGCATGGCACGGGCGGCAGCTGTGTCGATGCTGCGAATATAGCCGTGGGCGTAATTGCTGCGCAAAAGGGCTACATGAAGCATGTTGGGCAGATGAACATCATCGGTAAAAAGTGCCTGGCCAGTGAGCAGGCGGGGGTCTTCATTACGTTTGATCGGTTGGCCGAAGTAGCGTGTGGTCATAGAAATCTGGATCCGGCTTGGCGGGTCTGCGCCGCCAGCTTGACGGCTTTGACAATATTTTGGTAGCCGGTGCAACGGCACAGATTGCCGGAAATGGCATCACGAATTTCGTCGTCGGTCGGGTTGGGGTTTTCCTCGAGAAATGGGATCAACGTCATCAAAAAGCCCGGCGTGCAATAGCCACATTGTAGCCCATGCGTCTCGCGAAAAGCATGCTGCAACGGGTGCAGATTCTGCATGTCACCGTTAAACGTCAACCCCTCTACTGTCGTAATGGTATGACCATTCGCCTGCACAGCAAACATGATACACGAACGCACCGCCTGACCGTCCATCAGAATGGTGCAGGCACCGCACGAGCCATGTTCGCAACCGACGTGCGTGCCGGTTAGATTAAGCTCATGGCGCAAAAAGTCGCTGAGCAAGAGTCGTGGCTCGATCGTTCGCGCATAGATGGTTCCATTCACGGAAACCGAAATCGTAGTTTGCTGCGTCATCTTTATCTCATTGACTTTGGTTACTTTTATCGGCGGCGGATAGGCTTTGGATAAAATTGACTAATTGTTCTAGCGACGTTGTCCCTAACGCAATATCTGCGATTCTGGGCAAAACAGCGAGCGGCAGCTTACGAATGGCGGTTTCTAAGTCTGGCGGTAAAGCGCCAAATCGATGACGGAGAACGTGTAAAAGCATCTGGGTCTGACCCTGCTCCAGACCTTGTTCCAGACCTTGTTCCAGACCTTGCTCAATGCCTTCCTGGAGAATCTCATTATACCAGGGTGATTCACGCAAAATAGCCATATCCCACCTCATAATTTTACGGACTGTTTCCGTATCTAGCACGAAACTCGCAAAAAACGCTAGCAATGGTTCTAACTCAGCAATTTCTTTGCTTGCGCGTAACGCTAGGATTGCCTTGCTAACTAGAATCTCGCTTTCGCCACCTTTCAAGATCGGTACGAACGGTAGTAGTGTAGTCAAATTCTGTTCAAAGACCAAATTTGCATCGACCGTCCAAAGGTTGATTACCTTAAAATCCTGATGCGCTTTAAAGCCCATAAATTCTGAGTTATAGCTATCGGCAATCTGAGTGTTCGCAGAAGGCGGCAAAATGTTGACGACGATAGGGACAACAGGCAGATCATAGCGTTCTTCGCCTAAGGCGGCGTAGACGCGAACGCGCTTTGGCATTCTTTCATCTGGGCGAAACTGAATTTCGTTGGCAACTAAAAATGTACCATGTTGCTGTGAGGACACTTTGATCAATGCGTCATTGGCTCGTGCTACCCACTGAAAATCGCTGGAAAGCATTTCCGATGTTTCAATGGTTGCATCGCCTGTTACCCATCTAGCCCAAGCGGTTGATGCCAAACTGATCAGTCGCTTGCTGCCAATATCTGCGGCTTTTGCCATTATAAAATTGCTCCGGCCTGTTGAAAAGCCTGGATTAATGCTTTTTGAACTAGCACTTGTGCCAAATGGCGACGGTATGCAACCGATGCGTGGATATCCTGATTGGGATCGATATCCACCATTGCTGCGGTTTGGGCGGCAGCCTTGACCAGGCTGGCTGTTGGCCGCTCGCCGAGCAACATCTCCATGGCCTGGTGCGCCGTGACTGGCCCCTCGCCCACACTGAGCAGAACGAGACGCGCGGTGTTACACTGCCCGGCCTGATTGAGTGTCACCATCGCGGCTACACCGACAATTGCATAATCACCGCGACGACGGGCAAATTCCTGGATCGACCAGCCAGTGCGCGCTGGCATGGGGGGAATGGCAATTTCGACAAGCATTTCGTCTGGCGCTAGATCCGTCGTAAAGAGGCCGACATAAAAATCACGCGCCGCAATCCACCGTTCACCGCTTTGATTCTGCACGCGCAACTGAGCATCTAGCGCCACCGCCACGGCCGGCAGTTCAGCGGCTGGATCGGCGTGCGCCAGGCTGCCACCAATCGTGCCCCGGTTGCGGATTTGGACGTGAGCAATGTGAGGCATGGTGGCATGTAAGAGCGGCGCACGCTCCCGAATCAACGGCTCGCGTTCGATAGTGCGCTGGCGTGTCATGGCGCCAATGCGCAAGCCGCCAGCGTCCCAAGGCTGCACAAAGAAGAGTTCGGTGATATTGTTCAGGTCGATCAAGACGCCAGGTTGGGCCAACCGGAAATTCATCGTTGGGATCAGGCTTTGACCACCTGCTAACACCTTGGCTTCATCGCCATATTCAGCTACTAGCGCGAGCGCTTCATCCAGTGTTGCGGGGGCAAAGTAACGAAATGGAGCAGGTTTCACAGAGTCCTCAATGTAAATGGTGGGCGAAAGGTGACGAACGACGGACGATAGTACCACAACCCGTCAATCAAAAATCGCAAATCGATCACCGTCCTTGCCACACCGGTTGGCGCTTTTGCATAAAGGCATCAATACCTTCACCGGCGTCAGCGGCCATCATATCACAGGCCATAGTTTCCGCCGCGTAAGCATACGCCTCTTCCATGCCCATTTCCAATTGTTGATAGAACATACGCTTGCCGGAAGCGACGGCAAAGGGTGATTTCGCAACAATCGCATCCACCAACTGTTGCACCGCGCTGTCCAACTGTTCCGCCGGCACGGCGCGGTTGATTAAGCCTTCTTGTACAGCGGTATGGGCGTCGATAAATTCGCCGGTCAGCAAGATTTCCAGCGCCTTCTTGCGCGAGAGGTTGCGACTGACAGCGACGGCCGGTGTCGAACAGAAGAGTCCAACCCGAATGCCTGATGTGGCAAACTGTGCGCTGTCGGCGGCCACGGCCAGATCACAGGCGGCGACAAGTTGGCAGCCGGCGGCCGTGGCCAACCCTTGCACTTTGGCAATCACTGGCTGGGACATGTGATTAATTGTCAACATCATCTGGCTGCACTGTTCAAACAGTGCGCTGTGGAAGGCCTTATCGGTATGGGCGCGCATCTCTTTCAAGTCGTGGCCGGCGCAGAAAGCTTTACCGTTGGCCGCGATCACAATGAGCCGGATCGTCTCATCTTGCGCGATAAGATCCAATTCGGTTTGCAGCGCGCTCAACAGGGCTTGCGACAGAGCGTTAAATTGTTTGGGTCGATTCAGCGTCAGCGTCGTTACGCCGTTGTAGTCTGCCCGCAGCAAGATTGGTTCTTCGATTCGCTCGCCAGGTTGTGGTGTCCCATTTGCCGTTACAGGTATTTCGGCTAATTTATTTTGCATCGCGCTTCTCCTTCTCGATCATTCTACCCCGCAGTCCACTATCTTCGCATGAATAGTTGCTTACTCATAGTGATATTTACAAGCAGCAATAATTATATCATCATCCGTTACTTTGTAGACCAGACGATGCTCATCATTAATCCGTCGTGACCAATAGCCCTGCAATTCATGTCGCAGGGGTTCTGGTTTTCCCAATCCACTGAACGGCGTATGTTGAATATCCTTGATTAGAGCAATGATTTTTCTGTAAAGCTGTTTATCTTCAGTAGCCCAAGATGTAAAGCTTTCAAATGCTTTAGGCAAAAAGACAACCCGTCTCATCTCTGTTGGGCCTGTGGGCTTTTTTGTATAATGTTGCCTTGGCCGTCGAAATTGGCCTCGATTAAGGGCTGTCCACGATCGATGTATTCAATGGCCTCTAAGAGATACTTTCGATTGGCGGGTGAACGCAATAGATAAGCTGTCTCATCCATTTCAGATTCGCTTTCGCTTCCACCATTTTGTTCGACAGAACCGGTGTCTGTGACTTTTATCTCGATTACTCTATCTTCAAATAATAACTTAATGGCGTTCAGCAACCGCTCATCTAATTCGCTTGTGTGCAGACGATAGACTGTTTGCATCGGATTTCCTTCTCTTCTATTATTCCCGTCAGCAGTTGTTCTGTATTTATGGCAATTGTTTCGCCTGTTCGCGCAAGATAAACTTTTGCACTTTGCCCGTTGATGTTTTGGGCAAGGGTCCAAAGATAATCGCTTTGGGCGCTTTGAAGCGCGCCATGTTGGCACGGCAAAATTCGATGATCTCCGCTTCGCTTGGGGCGGGCGCATCTGGGCGCAAGGTGACAAAAGCCCAGGGCACTTCGCCCCATTTCTCATCCGGATGAGCGACAACGGCTGCCTCGAGCACAGCCGGGTGGCGATAAAGCACATTTTCGACCTCGATCGTCGAAATATTCTCGCCACCCGAGATGATAATATCTTTAGAGCGATCTTTCAATTCGATATAGCCATCGGGATGCATCACGCCCAGATCGCCGCTGTGAAACCAACCGCCGGCAAAGGCCTCGTGGGTGGCCTTTTCGTTCTTCAAATAGCCCATCATCACAATATTGCCGCGAAAGAAGACCTCGCCCAGGGTCTGTCCGTCGGCTGGCACGGGGATTAGGGTCGTCGGATCGGCCACCATCAGCGCTTCGAGCATGTGATAGCGCACACCCTGGCGCGCTTTCATGCGCGCCCGTTCTTCGAGCGGCAATTCATCCCACTCTGTGTGCCACTCGCAAAGCACGGCTGGACCATAGGTCTCGGTTAGGCCGTACACATGGGTGATATCAAACTGATTCTTTTCCATGGCGGCGAGCACCGCAGCCGGCGGCGGCGCAGCGGCAATCATGCCCTTGATCGGATGCGTCTTGCGCGCGCGTACTTCTTCTGGCGCGTTGACCAGCATACTGTGTACGGTGGGCGCACCGCAGTAATGGGACACTTTTTCGTCGGCAATTAAATCGTAGATCAGATTGACATCAATGCGGCGCAAACAGACACTAGTGCCAACGACCGTGGCCAGCGTCCACGGGAAACACCAGCCGTTACAATGAAACATCGGCAAGGTCCACAAATAGACAGGGTGCTTAGGCAGGCTCCAGGCCAACGCATTGTTGACCGCATTTAGATAGGCGCCGCGATGGTGATATACCACGCCTTTAGGATTGCCGGTGGTGCCGGACGTATAGTTCAGGCTGATCGCTTGCCATTCGTCTTTGGGCAGTTGCCAAACAAAGTCCGGATCGCCTTCGGCCAAAAACGCCTCATATTCCTTTTCGCCAATCAATTCGCCGCCCAATGCCAGTACATCATCAATGTCGATCACCGTGATCGGTTGCTCGATCATCTCCAACACACGACGGATAATGGGCGATGCTTCGCGGTCGGTGAGCAGCACTTTGGCCTCACCATGTTGAAGCATAAAGGCAATCGTCGGCGCGTCGAGGCGCGTGTTGAGCGTGTTGAGCACGGCGCCGACCATTGGCACGCCAAAATGCGCCTCGAACATGGCGGGCGTGTTGTAGCCCATAATCGCCACCGTATCGCCTTCGCCGATACCCCGTTTGTGCAGGGCAGAGGCGAGACGCCGGCAACGCGCATAGGTTTCGGCCCAGGTGTAACGCCGATCGCCGTGGACGACGGCCGTGTGCGCTGGGTACGTACTCGCCGCGCGCTCCAAAAAAGTCAGCGGCGAGAGGGGTACATAGTTGGCCGGGGTTTTGTCTAGACCGACGTTGTATAGAGTAACGGGTGCCATTGGTTAACCTCTACCTTTGCTGAGATAGAATACAAATAATCCAGGGTATTATACTCCATCTAGTAACGCAAACAAGTCTCGAAAGCGCTCCGTCAGCCTCAAAGATGTAGATTTGACATCGAAGTTGCGCTCAATGTAAAATATGTGTATGTGACAAAAATTATGCACATGTGTATATAAGGAGATCCGATGACCGTTTTGACGAAGCGTGTGCAAGTCTTGTTTCCAGAACAGCTTTGGCAGAGTTTAGTGCAACAGGCTCAAGTACAAAATCGTTCGGTCGGTGCTTTGATTCGTGATGCGGTTGAGCAAATCTATTTCACGGATGAAGCAGAGGCGCGCAAGATTGCGCGCGCTCGAATTGTAGACGAAATTGCTGCAATGGAATTGCCCGTGGCGGATTGGGAGCAAATGGAGCGCGAGGCGACGGCACGCGGTTACTTTGATGAGTAATACTGCTTATTTTATTGATGCCAATATCATCATGTATGCTGCCGGTACGCCGCATGTCCTAAAACAACCGTGCCTCCAAATTCTGGCAGATATCAACAAACAATTGATCTATTCTGTAACTAGCGTTGAAGTTATACAAGAGATTTTACATCGCTATTCAGCTTTAAATCGGCGTGCCGATGCCATCAAGTTAGCAAACGATTTAATTGCACTAACGGCTGAAATTTATCCCATTTCGCTTGCCGATATAAATCGCGCTTTGCAGCTTCATCAACAGTATGTGAAACTCACTGCGCGTGATTCAATCCACGCCGCCACAATGTATAACCAGGGTCTGACCCATATTCTATCTGCCGACGCTCACTTTGATGAATTACCCGGCATTATCCGCATTGACCCACTAAATTGGCCGCAATATCGCAACTCGTTCAGCAGCTAATGCGGAGCATCATACTCTCCGCATTAGCTGCGCATGGAACTACTCCTCCAACCAGGCGACACACCGGCAAAAGGCCGCCTCGCCGCCTTTGAACTTCCATGGGAAGACGCCCAACGTGAGGCGCTTGTTTTGCAGTTCTGGCGCGCCGATATCACCGCCTATGTTCTCCACATGAATACAATCGTGGGGGAAGAGCGCGTTATGCGTCAATTGATAGGCCGATTCGGGGAAGAGCACATCGATCTGATCGGCGCCGAACTTGGCTTCGCATTGGGCGCGCACCTTCTGCCAGTGTTCAAGACCACCGCGCCCCAAGAAGCGACCAATCGGCAGATTCATGGGGTGATCAGTCGAAACCATATCCACGCCCCAAATCTTTATCTTTTTGTCGAGTAGCCATTGGCAGATGCTGTGATGAGGGCCGGGATGGCGCTGAATGTAGCGTTCCTCGTCGGCGTCTGGCCCGTAATAGGCATACTTGCTCCACCCCGTATTGATGAAGAGAATATCACCCTCGCGCACCTCGACACGTTTTTCGATATCCTCGGGATAAAACATGTCCAGATCATCCAGATAACTTAGATCAACGATCACACCTGGTCCCCATAGCCATTCGATCGGAATTTGCTCAATTGTCTTGCCTTTGGTCACAAAGTGCTTTGGCGCATCCAGGTGCGTCCCCATGTGATTGGAACTGGTGATAATCTGCGCATTGACGCCATGTTCGGACTTGCGCTTGAAGTATTTTACTTCAAACGGCGGATAAAAAGGCCAAAAGGAGGCATCGGCGTTCAGGTCTTGCGAAAGATCGTAAATTTTTGCCACAGAATTTCCCCTTTGTTGCAAGTGATGAATAAAACAAAGCAAAGTTATACCATCAAAGTCGTACTAATTGTTGTGACGATTGGTGACTGATTAGCGTGCGACCAACTGGGCAGTCATGATTGGATTGCCCGCCAACGTAATAAAAACATCGTAAACCCCAGGCGGACCCAGCCCACCTTCAAACAGCCCCTGACCACTTTGATTATATACCGATAGCCAAAAGTAGCCTTCATCGGTTGCAGTTGCATATTCGTTAACCAGTTTGCCCCCTTGCAACCAGCGCCAGCCTACGCTGGCCGGCGCTTCTTCGTCGCTGGGCGCTAAATAAGCATAGTAATCGGTGCTGGTGGGGTTGTCATGCTTCACCTGTAGCCCTGGCGGCGTTCTGCCAACCTGAAAGACGGCATAAATTTGGGTAACATCTGATGAGAATGTCGTACCTGGATCAATCGCTACCCCGTCCGGCGTGATTTGACTGGCAAACGCAAACCCTGTAGCGGCCAGAGGTTGGTTGGCTAGCGGGGGATTGGTTGGCTGTGGTATATGGGTTGGTGGTGTGTCTGTCGCCGTAGCCACAAGCACGACCGGCTGATTGACCACGGTTGCAGGGGCTGCCCGTTGGTTATTGCTTGCCAATAGTCCCGAAATCAGCGCCACCAGCAGCGTAGCCGCTGCCCCAATCAGCGCAACCTTCACCGGGTCGCTCATACCACGCTTGGGCGTTTCATTTTGATCCATTGATCAACCTCAGTAGGAATGTCTGGCCCACTAATCATGTTATCAACTTACGCATAGACGACAGACGACGGACAACTGCTGTGGTCTGTCGTCTACGTAGCATGAGTTATCAATCCAATCAGAACCCATACTTCTCCGCAAACGCAATCAACGCTTCCTCAAAAATCTGCAGCGGTGGTCGCACCAGCCCCGCGCCAATTTGGCCGACGCCAGCATTTTTGTGGGCGATGCCAGTATTGACGCGCGGTGTAATCCCCGTCTCAACAACTTTGCGCAGATCGATCCCGGTGGGGGTGCCGCGGAAATCGAGGCTGGGGATGGTAAAGGTCGTGTGTTCAGTGTGGGTAATCTCGTACATCTCCAAAGTTGTTGTGATCGCATCTCTGGGCTTGCCGCTGACAAAGGTCACAATCGCTGGCGCGGCCGCCATCGCAAAACCGCCAATGCCAGCCGTCTCGGTGATCGTGCTGTCGCCGATATCGCGGTTGGCATCGGCAAAGGTGTAGCTGGGAAAGTAAAGCCCGTCCGGCACTTGTGATGGGGCCGTAAACCATTGATCGCCCAGGCTGCTGACACGAATGCCAAAGTCTGTCCCGTTGCGCGCCATTGTCGTCACAATCGTGCTGCCCTCGATGCCGTGCGCCGCGTCACACATCGCCTTGCACGCGGCCATGACGGGGTTGAGCACACTCAAGGCATTATCGCCCAAGGCCTTGATAATGTCGCCAGCAATCGCACCATTGGGCGCAAGGCGGGCAATGTGGGGCGCCAGTGCCTTCGTATACAGAATTGACCCAGCCTTGTTGCGGTTGTGCCCTTCGTCGCCCATGTGCAGCGCCTCGGCCAACAGCGCGCGGATATCGAGCCCGCCCGTTGCTTCGATGGCGGCTTTCAGCACCGGCGCCATCACATCGTGCATCCAGCGCAGCCGATCTTGCACATCCTGGCTGTAGGCGCCGTAGCGCAGCACTTTGCCGTAACCTTCATTCAAGTTGGAGAAGGCGCGATTGCCGTGCGTTTGGTTCTCGATCGTATAGACCGCCATTGACGCCGAGGTGACGCCCGCCATCGGGCCAACGGCGCCGTAATGGTGACAGGGTGCAAAGTCGATCGCGCCGGAAGTGGCCAATGCTTCGGCTGTGGCGGCATCTTGGGCTTTGCCCTCAAAGATCAGCGCCCCGATGATGGCGCCCTGTAACGGGCCAGACATGCGATCCCAGGTGATCGGCGGGCCGGCGTGTAAGATCAAATTGTCGCGCATCCCTGGGATCACATCGCGGGCCAGACCCAGCCCGGTCAAGATCGGACGCGCCTCCATCATGCGTGTGGTGGCTTCGGTGTTGGCTTGTTCAATATCAATTGTCATGAATTGCACTTCTCCTCAGCGGTGAATAGCTAGACGAAAGCTGGGCATCGTCTACTGGCCTGTTGATTGCTGTTGACTGTCACTGTTTTTTCATACGGGCCAACATACCGGCCAGGCGCTCATTGCCGCCAGCTGGCGGTCGCCAATCGACTTGAATCACTGATGCATTTTGCGTAAGCAGGCTGGCCGTGAAAGATTCCAGCCCAACGTTGATCGCCGCCAGCGGTGCTTGTAAAACCGCCAGATCGATCGGGGTGAAATCGGTGGGGCGCTGGAGGGCTTGTAATTGTTGGCCTATGCTGCGTACAGCCGTTTCGTTGTTGAACTCGACCTGTGCACCCGCGGCTTGCAGTTGCTCTACTTGACGGTCAAAACCCTGCGGGTCTTGGTCGGTGCCAACGACGATGGTCACGATTGCCAAGTGGCGACCGGCCGCGTTTGCCGTGGCAAGTGCTTGCGCGATCGCCGGGGCCAATTCGACGGCTGGATCGGCATGCGCACCGTCGCCTAATACGACATCGAGCAGAATCAAGGCCGTTTCTGGATCCTCAGCCTCTTGCTGCAAGCGCTTGATCCGCAATTCGTGGTCGAGCATTGGGTGCAGCCGACCCACGGTAAACTCATCTTCGCCCAGGTCAACGATGGTGTGCTCCTGGCTGACGGTAGCTTTTGCGAGCTTGAAGCGTTTGTCCAGCGGTGCATTCGAGTAGACGGCGGGCAGGTAATCTTGCAGAATCAGCAGCGCTTCATAGGCTAGGGTGCCGCCGGAGAAGAGGCCGCGTAAGTAACGTGGTAATTGGTAATTGGCAAGTGGTAAGTGGTGATTGGTAAGTGGTGCGTCGGCGGCTTCGAATGCGGCGATTTCGACA
>JBBRVA010000043.1:0-18019 GCA_038247295.1 Caldilineales bacterium
GAATATAGGCGATTAAATCTAAGACTTCGTCGGCCGTCAATGTATCGAGTAGCCCCTTGGGCATAATCGAAACTTGCGAACCATTGCTGTCCTCAATATCGGCCTTATCGATCACGACCTCGTCGGTTCAGTTGCCGCTACCGGCGACCGGTGACCGCCTGCCACCGACCTTCACGCTCGGCATTCGTCCAGAAGATGTGCAACCGGCCAGTGACGGCGCGTTTGTCGGCCAGGTTGTGCTGATCGAGCCGCTGGGCGTCGAGACGATTCTGCACCTCAAGAGTGGTGACCAGACCCTGCTCAGCATCGTCTCTGGCATGACGCGCGCCCACGTCAATGACACGATACGTTTCAACATTGTGCGCGAAAATCTGCATTACTTTGACGGCAATGGGGCGCGGGTTGCGGTATAATGCATAAATTCGCCGGACTGAAAGTCGTAGAAATACTCAAACAGAAAAAAGCCAGCATTAAACGTGCATCTTTACCTGCGGGTTCACCCAATTGGGATGAGTTTAGCGTGATGACTTGGGAACGCATCGAGTTTGGCGCAAAGGCCAATCTGCCGGGTTTCAAGGTCGTTCACAAGTTGCTGACTGATAGGAGATTCGATCAATGAAACTGAGCACTTTCGATAAGTTATTAGAATTTTTGAACCGTTTAGAACAGATGCATATCCACTACACGCTAAATCACCACCGCGAACAAGCAGTAATGGTGACAGTTGCTGTACCGGGCGAACGATGGGAAATCGAGTTTATGCATGATGGATCGGTCGAAGTAGAACGCTTTATCAGCAGCGGCGATATCAAAGATGAAGGTGCGTTGCAAGAGCTTTTTTCAAACTATTCTGATGAACAAGCCGATGAACACCCATCAATCGAAGAGAATGAAATCATGATGACAGCATAGGAGACCATGCGATGAAATTCGGCGTCAATACCTGGGTTTGGGTTTCGCCCCTGACAACCGAAGATGTCGAACGCCTCGTGCCGCTTGTGCAAGGGATGGGCTTTGACTGGATCGAGTTCCCGATCGAAAACCCCGGCGGTTTCGACTATGTGCGCGCTGGCGCGCTGGCGCGCGATCATGGCCTGGGCGTGAGTGTTGGCGCGGCGATGGGACCGGATCGCGACCTGGTGCATCCCGACAAAAGCATTCAAGCTAGTGGCTTAGACTATGTGCGCCACTGCATCGCCGCCACGCAGACGATGGGCGCCACTACCTTGATGGGGCCGATCTATTCGGCGGTGGGGCGGACTTGGCAAGCCACGCCGGATGAGCGGGCACGTGACACCGATTTGTTGGTGCAACAGCTGACGACCTTGGCCCAATTTGCCGCCGACCACGGCGTTGTCTTGTGTATCGAGCCACTCAATCGCTTTGAGACCAGTTTTATTAACCTGGCCACGCAAGGCGTCGCAGTGATCGACCGCGTCAACCATCCCGCCTGCCAACTGATGCTCGACACCTTCCACATGAACATCGAGGAACGTTCGCTAGGCGATGCGATCCGCGCCGTCGGGCCGCGTTTACGCCACTTGCATGCCTGCGAAAACGACCGCGGCGCGCCCGGCTCCGGCCATGTTCCCTGGCAAGATGTGGCCCAGGCACTGCGTGATATCAATTATACCGGGCCAGTCGTGATCGAATCGTTTACCGATAAAGTCAAGACCATTGCCCGCGCCGCCGCCATCTGGCGTGCGTTCGCCCCTAGTCAAGACGCATTGGCGCAGGATGGGCTGGCGTTTTTGAAGCAACTGCTGAATAAGTAATAAGTAATAAGTAATTGAAAATGGCTCGTAGGATGCGCTCTATTCATTACGAATTACAAATTACAAATTACTTATTACTTATTAACGAGGTTCCCATGTCCAAAACAATCGCTCTGATCGGCGCGCTAGACACCAAAGGCCATGAATTCGCCTTTGTCCAACAAGAAATCAAACGTCGGGGCCATCGTACCCTTGTGATCGACAGCGGCGTGATCGGCGAGCCGCTGCTCGCGCCCGATATCGCCGCGCACGAACTTGCCCACGCCGGCGGCGTTGAGCTGACTGATCTGCGCGCCCAAGCCGACCGTGGCAAGGCGGTTGAGGTGATGGCCAAAGGTGCGGCCATCATCGTCAAAGATCTATTTGAAGCAGGCAAGATCGACGGTGTGTTGGGGATGGGTGGTTCGGCAGGCACCGCGGTGGGCACGGCGGCCATGCGCGCCCTGCCGATTGGTGTGCCCAAGCTGATGGTCAGTACGTTGGCCTCGGGTGATGTGGCTGCGTACGTAGGCACAACCGACATTGTGATGATGCCGTCGGTGGTCGATGTGGCCGGCATCAACCGCTTTAGCGCCCGTATTTTCGCCAACGCCGTCGGGGCGATGGTGGGCATGGTCGAGACCGAACCGCCGCAAGTGACGGCGAAACCGCTGATTGCGGCTTCGATGTTTGGCAACACGACCCAACTCGTTGATCTTTGTCGCGCCGCGCTCGAAGCAAAGGGCTACGAAGTGTTGGTCTTCCACGCCACCGGCACGGGTGGGCGCATCATGGAAAGCTTGATCGAGGCGGGTTACATCAACGGCGTGCTGGATGTGACGACCACCGAGTGGGCCGACGAATTGGTCGGTGGCGTATTGACCGCTGGCGATACACGGTTGGATGCGGCAGCTAAGCAGGGCATCCCGCAGATCATTGCCCCCGGCTGTATCGACATGGTCAATTTTTGGGCGCGGGCCACGGTGCCTACCCAGTTCGAGAGCCGCCTTTTCTACGAATGGAACCCCAACGTGACGCTGATGCGCACGACGATTGAAGAAAATGCTGAACTGGGACGGATTCTGGCCGAAAAAGCTAATCAATCGACCGCGCCGGTGGCATTTTTTCTGCCCTTGCGCGGCGTATCCGTGCTCGATTCGCCCGGCGGCGAATTTTGGTTGCCTGAAGCAAACCAGGCATTGTTCGACACGATCAAGGCCACCGTGCGGCCAGACATTCCTGTTTATGAATTAGATCAAAATATCAACGATCCAGCGTTTGCCGAAGCAGTCGTTCACAAACTCTTGGAATTTTTAGAAGCTAAACAAATAGCATAACGCAAAGACGCCAAGGGGCAAAGGTACAAGGGAAAAGCAATACCAAGCAAAGCTTTTCTTTGTTGTGGCAGTTCTTTGCGCCCTTGCCCCTTAGCGCCTTTGCGTTAAAAGGATTAGCACATAATGCCATTCATACCTAGAGACGAAGCATTACGCCGCTTACGCCAAAATGTGGCGGACGGTAAACCGATTATCGGCGCCGGCGCGGGCACCGGTATTACGGCTAAATTTAGCGAACGCGGCGGGGTTGATCTGATCATCATCTACAATTCTGGGCGCTATCGCATGGCCGGGCGCGGCAGCCTGGCTGGCATGTTGCCCTATGGCGACGCCAACGCGATTGTTGTGGAGATGGCCGGCGAAGTGTTGCCGGTAGTCAAAGATACGATGGTCCTGGCCGGGGTCTGCGGCACCGATCCATTCCGCCTGATGCCGGTCTTCCTGCGTCAGATCAAGGAGATGGGCTTTGATGGCGTGCAGAACTTCCCCACTGTTGGCCTCTTTGAGGGTGTCTTCCGCTCCAACCTGGAAGAGACCGGCATGGGCTATGGCCTGGAAGTCGACATGATCCGCCATGCGCATGAGCTTGGGTTGCTTACCTGTCCCTACGTCTTCAATCCTGATGAAGCGACCGCCATGGCGCAGGCGGGGGCAGATGTGCTGGTGCCGCACATGGGCCTGACCACCAAAGGCGCGATTGGCGCCCATTCCGCATTGACTCTGGAAGAGTCGGCCAAACGCGTACAGGCCATGCGCGATGCGGCCGTCAAAGTCAACCCAGATATTCTTGTCCTCTGCCACGGTGGGCCCATCGCCGAGCCGGAGGATGCGAAATATATTCTTGATCACACCGAGGGTGTGGTCGGCTTCTTCGGTGCGTCGAGCATTGAGCGGCTGGCGACCGAACCGGCGATCGAGCAGCAGGCGCGCCGCTTCAAGGCGATCCAGTTTGCGCGCCGCTAATTACCCTATCGCCATCACCTGGGAGATTAGATATTGGGTATATGCACCCTAGTTGCTCCCCAGTACCAAATATCTAATCTCCGTTATCCGTTGTGCCTTGAGAAATAGTGGGAAGAGAAAATCGCATGAACTTGCAAGCAGTCCTTTTTATTGTCAGCTTCCTGATTATCCTGGGTTTGTTTATCCGCTTCATCAACGTCGTCTCCAAACGGCTGAGCGATAACATTGCCCAGGACCGTTTCGATCAGATTGAACGCCTGATTATTGGCGGCATCATCCTGGGCGTGGTCGGCATGTTCCAACCTTGGATCTTCATTGGCTATAAGTATGGCTTTTTACTGCTCCTCTTTTCCACCTTGGCCTTTATTGTCTGGAGCCATATTACGCCGGCCGCAACGCAATATAACGAGGAGAGCGCGATAGAGAACGGCCACCTGCATTCGTAGCCGGTTGCTAGCTGCGTGCCGCAAAGGACGCCAAGGGCGCGAAGATTTCCTCTTCTATTCTCTTTGCGTACTTGGCGTCCTTTGCGGTTAAATAAGTTTTGTCAATCAGTCAGAATCTAGCTCTCATTTCTAATTGACCAGATTACCAAATGAACAAAGGAGAAACACCATGCATCTTTCCATGCACAATTGGATGCGCGCCGAACCGCTCGAAGTGACCGTCCGCCGGCTAGCAAAATACGGCTACGAAAGCATCGAGATCAGCGGCGAGCCAGAAAAATATGATGTGAAAGCCGTGCGCCAGTTGCTCAAAGAAAATGGGCTGCGCTGCTGGGGGGCGGTGACGCTGATGTTCCCCGGTCTCAATCTGCCCTCGAAAGACGAAGCGATTCGCGCCAAAACCGTCCAATATGTCAAAGATTGTATCACGATGGTCAAAGAGCTGGACGGGCATGAGATCACGATTGTGCCCGGCACCGTCGGCAAGGTTTCGGCCGATTCGACGCCAGAAAATGAGTGGCAGTGGGCGGTCGAAGGCATGAAAGAGATCTACGCCCACGGCCAACAAGCCGGCGTCAAGCTAGCAATTGAGCCGCTCAATCGCTTCGAAACCTATTTCATCAGCCGGGGCGACCAAGCATTGGCGCTGGCCGAAGCCATCGGTCCCGACTGCGGCGTCTGTCTCGATGCGTTCCATCTCAACATCGAGGAGGCTAACCTATATGACGCCATCCGCCGCGCCGGCTCGCGCTTGGTCGACTTCCATGTGGCCGACAACAACCGTCTGGCCTGTGGTATGGGCGCGCTGGACTGGCCCAAAATCGTCAGCACGCTCCGTGAAGTGGGCTACGACGGTGCGCTGACGGTTGAATTCGTCGCCCCGATCGACCGCACGCCGGCCAACCCGTTCCCGGACGCAATCGAAACCAACCCGATCAACATCAGCCCGGAACAGCTCAAGTTTATCGAAGACCACGGCAGCAGCCTGCTCAGCGAAAGTTTCTACGACTCGCTGGTCGAGCGTTGCGCACAGACGTTATTGCCGCTAATCAAATAGGGAAACGGGAAACAGGAAACGGGATACGGTAATTCTACTATCCTGTTTCCTGTTTCCTGTTTCCCGTTTCCCGAGGTTCTATGCTTATTCGCGATGTAGACGCCGTTTGGCTGCACTGTCCAATTGCGTACGAAAAACAACATATCTCCGACTTTGGCCGCATGACCAGTTTTGATTGCACCCTGGTCACTATTACTACCGAGGATGGTAGGCAGGGCTTTGGCGAATCCAAGGCAGCGGTGGGCAGCGCCGGGGTCTGTGCGTCCCTGGTCACCTGTATCAAGCATGAACTAAAACCCATCCTCGTCGGCCAAGACGCGCGTCAAATTACACGTCTATGGGAATGTATGTACAATGGCACGCGTGACCATTATGCGTTAGCGCGCGGGCGGGCTTTCCCCATTCTTGGCCGGCGCGGCTTGACGATTGCCGCCATGAGCGGCGTGGACATGGCGCTGTGGGATCTCCTGGGCAAGGCACTAAATACCCCGGTTGTCCAACTGCTGGGCGGCACGCTGCGCGAGCAGATGCCGGCCTATGCCAGCGGCGGCTGGGCGGATGTTGAGCGGATTGGCGAACAGGTGCAAGGCTACGCGGCCCGTGGCTTTCAGGGTGTCAAGATGCGTGTCGGTGTGATGGATGGCGACGTGGCGACCAGTGTGGCACGGGTGCGGGCCGCGCGCGCCGCCTTGGGTCCGCACGTTGACCTGATGGCCGATGCGCACGGCACTTACAGCGTGCCCGAAGCCAAACGGTTTTGCCGTGACTTAGAAGATTGCAATTTGCGCTGGTTTGAAGAGCCGATCAATTCGGACAATCGGCATGGCACGGCCCAAGTGCGCGCCGCTACCACGATTCCGATTGCGGCGGGCGAAAGTGAGTTCACGCGCTTTGACTTTCGCGACCTGATCGAAGTCAATGCGATTGACATCTTGCAGCCCGATCTGGCGATCTGCGGTGGCATCACCGAGGGTCGACGGATTGCAGCTTTGGCTGATACCCAGCAGTTAGAATTAGCTCCCCACTGCTGGGGATCGGCCTTTTCCTTTATGGCTGGCGTCAGCCTGGCCTTTGCCAGCCCGGCAGCCACGGTAATCGAGTTTTCCGTCGGCGCCAACCCGATGTTGTTTGACCTAGTAGAAGAAAAAATCGAAGCAGTGGATGGTAAGATTGCCGCGCTCACGCGCCCTGGGTTGGGGGTAACGCCACGCCAGGAATTCATCAATGAATTTAAGAAACCTATCCTATGAACATCGAAAAAATTAAAAAACTCATCGAATTTGATACGCCAACGGTTGCTAATGGCCTGGAGAAATTACACATCCAAGACCCAACCGTTGGCTACACCGGGCCAGATGTCCACGCCCTGACCCCCGAATTGGGCGTGCGCATCGGTGTCGCCGTGACGGCACGCATGGACACGACCACCGCCGGTGTGGATCAGCCGGCCAGCCTGTTCAAAGCGTGGATCCGTTTGATGCACGAGGCGGCCCACGCCTACGGCCCTGAGCCGATGCCAGTCTTTGCGGTGATCGAATCGGTCGGCCCGCGTCCGCGCCATACCGTGACGATTGGTGACGGCATGGCCACCGTGATGAAACTAGCCGGGGCCGTTGCCTTTTTGACGAATGGCGCGATCCGTGATCTCGAAGGCGTGCGCGATGTGCCGTTGGCCTGCTGGGGTGCCGGCCTATCGCCCATGCACGGCCAATTGCGTTGGCTGGATGTGGGCAGCCCGGTTGTGATCGACGGCATGACCGTGCGCTCTGGCGACCTGATTCATGCCGACATCAACGGCGCCATCGTCATCCCCGCGTCCGTTGCCGATCAGGTGTACGATCAGGCTGTTGCCGTGCGCCAATTCGAGCAGTCGTTTTTTGCCAAGTTGCGGGCTGCAGACATGACGATCGAACGCTATTTGGCCGAGTAGGGTAGAAAACTGTTGCTAAAAAAGCGGTGCTGCCTCGCACAGAGGCAACACCGCTTTTTTATTTTATGCTTCATTCGCAGCACTGTTTTTTTGATCACACCTACGGCGCACGCTAGAACATACCCGATCGGGTGATCCTAGGCTATTCTCTAGAAGCACACGTTTTTATCTAAGCGTAAGCAATTAGGAACAACAGGTTAACCGTAATCGGCCTGCTCATCTGCGAGTAATAAGTAAAAGGAAGTAAGCAAATGAAATCATTCCACCACTGGATCATCTTTGTCCTTATGCTGCTGCTGGCCGGCTGCGGCATCCCGGTGCGGCGTGGGCTGCTACCCAGGGAACCGCGGCCAACCCCCATCGCCGGCGCGCCGATTGGTACATGGAAATTGATCGCCACCGACGAACAGGGCAGTACGCCAGCACCAAACATATTACAGATGCTCACCATTGCCGACGACGGCACGGCGCGTATGGACATGTGGGAACATGCGTTGAGCTTGATCTATGAATTGCCCGATCCGAACCATATTCAATTTACCTGGATCGGCAGCACAAATCCGAACGACAAAGTGGGCGAAGTTTGGACCTATGCCTTTACCGTTGACGGCGACGAGTTGAGATTCTTGTCCAACGACAAGCTCGTTTATCTCTTTCAGCGCCAATCGGTAATCCAGGCAACGCCGCGACCGACCGGCACTGAAACCGTCGCAGCCCAGTTGGATGCGCCATTTACGCTTCAACCAGGGCAATGGGCAATGTTGGACGCAGCGGACGATTTTAGCGTCCAGTTTCAAGCGGTGACAGAAGATTCGCGCTGTCCGGCGCGGGTTAATTGTGCCTGGAGCGGTGAAGCGCGCGTCCAGATTGGCGTGCGCACGGATGAGCCACAGAACGCGATAACTTTTGAACTAACCACGAATCCAGCTGAAGCTGGTGCAAGCGTTCAATATCACGGCTACATGGTTGCTCTGGTCGACGTACAGCCCTATCCCCAGCAAGAATTCGCCAGTGACGAGATCGACGCTGACGAATATCGAGTGACGTTTATGATCAGCAAAGCCGGACCAGAAGCAACGGCAACGGTGCCACCGACCACCATGCCCGCCCCACCGCCGCCCCCGCCGCCGACGCCGATCAGCGGTGCGGGGCAGACATTAGCTGTGGCCTTGCGGCAACCCTTTCAGTTGAACGAAGGCCAAACTGCGATCATAGCGCGGGAAGACTTTCAGTTAACCTTCCGCTCTGTAACCGAGGATTCGGGCTGCTTTTCCGCGGCTGACTGTTCGCTGATGACCTTCGATGGCACGTTGGCCGCGCAAAAGGGTGACGAGACAGAGTTAATGAAAGTGATGGCTTCCATCCATGCCGGTTCCTCGGTGGATCTGGAATTTGCTGGCTACACGATTGAGTTGCGCGCCATCCAGCAGATCGAGGGTAAGGGGCACGTTGCCACATTTGTGGTGTTGGGGACCGCAGCACAGCAGGCAAAAGCATGGCCAGACGCACAACCCACCCTTGCGTGTGCACGCTTTACGCATTTTGCTGCTGCTGCCATCCTCCAGGAAGAAGTCCAAGCAAGCGCCTTTGCCAATCTGCGTTTTGGACCATTGCCGGCCGAGAATGAGGATGCTCATGGGCTGTGTGGCTACGCAAGTGTTGCCTTTACACCAGACAAAATTGTCGATTACACATTGCCACATCTAGCCACTGCCCTCGAAGCGGATCACGCCGTGGTGGCCGCTCGGCTTGCCGGTGTTGATGTTCTCGAATTGCTCACCATTGTCAATGTGATCCATGCCGCCAATCCGGATGACGCCGCGCTTGACAACATGATGATCACAACCATGCTGATGGCCGGCGATAACGAAGGCGTAATTGAGCGCCTTTATGACAGAGCACGGAACACACCGCCACTACACACGGAATTTGTCAACGGGCTCGGCGATCAGGCGCTTTGGGCGTGGCAAACATTCGAGGGTGGCCACTTCGCGGCCTTGATTGTGCTGGATCGGGGTGAATTTACCGTAGTCGCAGCATTGTTGGGCGAAAGTAGCGATGAGCAGGATATCCAGCCGAGTATGTCGGTACTAGCCAGCAAACTCATCCGTTAGCGCAAAGCGTAAAAATCTCAACGCAAAGGCGCAAAGAGGCCAAGACGCAGAAAAATCTTCGCGTCTTGGCCTCTTTGCGCCTTTGCGTTATGTGTTAGTTTTTCTTAGTTTAGGCTAAATGGCGCAGATATTGCTCGACAAAATCACAATCGACCAGATCGGTATAGGCATCGGTTAATTTTTTGGTCAGCGGACCCGGTACGCGCCCGTCGCCCACGACTTTGCCGTTGAAGGAGTGCACCGGACAAATACAGAAGCTTGTGGACGTAATAAAAGCTTCATCGGCGGTGTAGGCGTTATAGGGCGTCAAATCGTCTTCTACCACCTGGAGCTTGAGTTGCTCGGCCAGTTCGAAGACAGTTTCGCGGCTGATGCCGGCCAATACGTATTGCTCTTTGGGCGTAAAGAGCTTGCCATCTTTAACCAAAAAGACATTGCTACCCATGCCTTCGGCCAGGAAGCCGCGCGTGTCGAGCAGCAGCGCCCAAGCCTTGGGGTTGGCGCTGCGCACTTCTAAATCGGCTACAATCATATTCAAATAGTTGTGGCTCTTGACATTCGGGCTCAAGCTCTCGGGTGGGGTGCGTTGCACCGAAGGGAAGACGACATCGATGCCATCGCGGTAGAGATGTGCGCGCGCCTTGAGCGGCAGCGGTGTACACTCGACGATTACAGTTGGCCCATAATTTTCCCAGAAGTCTCCTCCCACCAAATCTACCCCACGTGTAACCCGTTGACCGACCCAATAATCTTCGCCCGGTCCTAACAATGGCAGATTGCGCGCCACCACTTCTTCGCTGATCTGGGCGAGTTCGGACAAGGTGAGGCCCGGGTCAATCCCTACATATTTGAGCGAGCGGTAGAGTCGATCCAGATGTTCCTGCAATTTGAAGATGCGCCGATCAAAGGTGCGCGTCATATCAAAGACGCCGTCTCCATACTTAAAGCTGCGGTCGCGAAATGGAATCAAAACCTGGCTTTCCGGGACAATCTTGCCATTAAAGTAAGCGACGCGTTCTGTGTTTGCCATATGTTCTCCCCAGTTGACTTGTAGAAGTTGGATCAGAACTGGTGCTGCCCGTGTGGTGGACAAGGCCTCTCCAGCCGTCTAGCTATAGAAAGATCTGATGCATAGTTATAACTATAGCAGGCAAGCAGCAAAAGAGAAACAAAAAGCTGTCGAAAATAAATAAAAAGCAAGACTCACCGCATGTAGCATTCACCCTGCGCCCCTTACAGTGGCTTCAGCCCAGCCTCGATCGCCTGGCGTTGCGCTTCGAGGCAGAGGGGGGCAAGGCAAGCGATTGGCCGAGGGTTTCGGCGTCTTCGTCGACGGCAAAGCCCGGCTCATCGGTGGTCAACTCGAATAAGATACCTTGTGAGATGCGAAAGTAGAGCAACCGAAAATAGTAACGGTCGACCGGGATCTTGAAAACGAAGGATGGCGCGCTCGGCGCTCTCCTGAATGCCCTGGTGGCGCACGTTATGTTCGTTCAGCCGCTCCACCCAATAGTCCAGCGCAGGGCGCCCGTTGACCCGGAAGAGGGTATTGGCAATGCTGTCCACCCCGCGCCCATTGGGGCCAATTGTCGGCCAGTCAAAAAAGGTCATATCGGTGCCTGGTGTGCCGCGCTTGTCGGCGTAGAATAGATGATATGCGCTAACGTCATCCTAATTGACCGATTTTTTGACCAGCCGCAGCCCCAATACCCGCGTGTAAAAATCATGATTGGCCTTGGCGTTGCTGGTGACAGCGGTGACATGATGGATTCCGTGTAGTTGCATGGCAGAACTTCCTCTCGTTCTTTAACTGGTAGTTGGCTGCCAACTTTTTGGCGCGTCAAAGCAGCCCATAATGCGGCCATTCTAGCATGAGTTTGTTCGCAAGATTGTACAGGTTTATGCAATCTTAGGCAGGTGGCGGGGCCGTTGACGCGCGTACGACCAGTTCCACCGGCAAAGTGACAGTTTCCGCTGGCAAGCTATCTTGCTGCTGCACCAGTTGGAGAATGGTGCGCCCGGCCAGCAAACCCATCTCCGCTTTAGGGGAACGCACGGTGGTCAAAGGTGGGGTAAGATAGGCCGCGCTGGTGGTATCGTCGTAGCCAACCACGGAAATATCGCCTGGCACGGCGTAACCTGCGCTGTGAATCGCATAGATCACCCCCATCGCCAGCACATCGTTATGCGTGAAGACCGCGGTTGGCGGTTCGGACAGCGCCAATAGTTGTTGCATGGCCTGCCCACCGGCTGCTTGCCCCGTTGTGCATTCAATGACCAGCTCCGGATCAAATTCAATGCCTGCGGCAGTTAGCGCTTGTTGATAGCCGACAAAGCGTTGCGTGCTCAGGGCGCTGGTCGGCCTGCGCTTGATCAGGCCGATCCGGCGGTGGCCCAAATCGAGCAGGTGCTGGGTTGCAATCCACCCACCCTGCAACTCATCCAGCGCAATACAATGCACGCCAGGCAGATCGTGTTCGAGCACAAGCACCGGAATCCGCGCTTGGCGCAGTGGTTCAATCAGCGCCAGTGGATCATGGTGCGGTGTAATCACGACGCCATCCACCTGTTTTGCGCGCAACATCTGGATGAAGCGCACTTCCCGATCGTGTTGGCGTTCCGCGTTGCACAAGAGCACCAAAAAGCCTGCTTGTGTACAGATGTTTTCCAGTTCGCGGGCAATTTCGGCAAAGACCGGATTCATAATACTTGGCAAGATCAGGCCAATCGTAGAGCTCTGTTGTAAGCGCAGACCGCGCGCCATCTCATTGGGATAGTAACCTAACTCGGCGATCGCAGCCTCGACTTTGGCACGGGTGGCAGCAGAAACGGGACGGGGGCCATTGTTGAAGACGTAGGAAACCGTGGCAACCGAGACGCCAGCGTGTTCGGCCACATCTTTATGCGTCACTCGTTTTGGGGTCATCACATCAGCCATGCTATCTCGATTAACCACGGGGTAAAAGCATACGTAGTTTTACCGCTTCATGTGCGCTTCATCGACTTTCGACTCTTGAAAATAATCGTTGCGGGTACCTTCGTAAGGACCTGGTCGGTCAACCCCCACTGTCCATACCAGGGGTCATACGCATATCGTCTCCTAGAGTCCGGTTCTAGCATACGCTCCACCGTAAAGCCTGTGTCAACCAGTAGATTAAAGTAGTCGCTCACCGTTCGCTGCACAGAGGCAAAGGGAGAATCAGTTTCAGCGCCCTCAATGTGAACACCTGTATCGAAGTATGAGCGGTTGATCGTCATTGTCGCGGTGTCGATGATTTCGATAAATGGGTGTTCTTGGCCCCAAACAAACAATCCATCTTGCTTCAGCACCCGGTGTACTTCTTTGAAGCAGGCAGAGAGGTCATCGACGTAGTGAAAGGCGTAGGCCGAAAAGACAATATCCTGGCTCTGTGTGGCGATGGGTGTTAAATCTGCCATATCGCGCTGTAATAATTCGATGACAACATTGCTCTTCTTTGCCAACTCTTTGGCAAAAGCAATTTCAGATTCGGCGACGTCGATGCCGGTTACGATAGCCCCCCGTTTGGCAAAGGCAATCGAAGCCTGCGCCCCGCCGCAGCCGATCTCGAGAATGTGTTTTCCGGCCACCGGGCCAATCAGTTGCAGTTCGTCTTCATTAGGGCTGCCAATGCCATAGAGGATATCGATTGGAATTGGACAACTTTCCTGAAATTCTCGTCCATTCACTTCCCACCAATGCTTGGCCTCTTTTAACATAACTTTTCTCCAGTCAACCAATCAGAATGGGGAGTTTGGACACGATCCCCTCCTGCACGACAGCTTTGACGCGCTCAATATCCAAGTCGCTCGGCTTTTCGCAATAGACGGGTTTGCCAGCCTTAATCGCCGCACTCAATAGCTCGGCAGGGGTGTTGACGTCATACACATAATGTAATTCGGCCCGCGGATGAGCCGCGATATTGTTGCCGTAGATTTCGCCGGTAAAGCCAGCGCCAAACAAAGCGAATTTGATCATATTTAATTCTAGCGATTCTTACGTTCGTCGATAATGACGGCAATGACGATAATCGAACCCTTGACAATCGTCTGCCAGTAGGCAGAAACGTTGAGTAGATCCAGACCATTATTTAGCACGCCGATAATCAGTGCGCCGACAATCGTGCCCCAGATCGTGCCGATGCCGCCGGAGAGGCTGGTGCCGCCGATCACGGCCGCGGCGATAGCGTCTAGCTCATAGCCAACACCCAGGCCCGGCTGCCCAGAGCCAATGCGCGAGGAAAGCACCAAACCGGCCAAGCCAGCGAGCAAGCCAGCAATCATGTAGACGCCGATCTTGATGCGGCCGACGTTTAGACCGGAGATACGCGCCGCCTGTTCGTTGCCACCGATGGCATAAATGTGACGGCCGAAGCGGGTGCTGTTGAGCATGATGTGCGCGCCAATCGCCACGACCGCTAAAATGATGATCGGAATCGGAATGCCCAGCGGCGGTTGATTCGGGATCGGGAGAATCTTTAATAACTCGCCTTGGCCAATAAAGTTATAGGTGTCTGTCAGGCCGCTGACGGGTCGATCCGAGTAGATCAATGCAAAGCCGCGTGCGATCGTCATCATACCGAGGGTGGCAATAAAGGCCGGGATCTTGAATCTGGCGATCAACCAGCCGTTGATGCTGCCGCACAACGCGCCAATCGCCAATGCGGCCAGGATCGGCACGATCACGGGCAGATCCAGACCAGGGTACTTGGCCGACGCCCAATCCGTGCTCTGCGCCAGGCTAGCGGCCACGACGGCGGCCAGGGCAAGGACGGAACCGGAAGAGAGGTCGATGCCGGTCGTGATAATTACCATCGTGACACCGATCGCAATCAAGCCCATCACCGAGATCTGCCGGACAATATTGAGCAGGTTCCTGGGTTGCAAGAATGCATCCGACAGGAACCACATGCCGATGAACATAGCCAGGAAAATGAAGACGATGGCATACTTCCTCAGGAATCCACCGACCCACTCGTAGTTGCGATTTCTGACCTGGGTTTCTGCAGTCGTGGTGCTTTGCATAATTAGTTTCCTCTGTTTAGTCAGTAGGTCAGTGGGGCAGTAAGACAGTAAAACAGTGAGACAGTAAAACAGTGAGACAGTAAAACAGTGAGACAGTAAAACAGTGAGACAGTGAGACAGTGAGACAGTATATCAGTAGAACAGTGCGGATCTACCACTGACTCACTGTCTGACTGATTTACTGCTCTACTGACTCACTGACTTACTGTCACTACATCCCCTGTCGCCGCACGCATAATGCTTTCCTGCGTGGCGTCCTTGCGGGCAAACTCGCCACCGACCTTGCCCGCGTGCATCACCAGCACACGGTCGCTCATGCCTAAAATTTCGGGTAATTCGGAAGAAATCATGATAATGGCTTTGCCATCTTGTGCCAGTTTGCACATTAAACGGTGGATCTCGGCCTTGGCCCCCACATCAATGCCGCGCGTGGGTTCATCTAAAATGAGAATATCGGGCAGGGTGAGCAGCCAGCGCGAGACCAGCACTTTTTGCTGATTGCCGCCGGATAAGAGCCGGATCGTCTGATCCATACTCGGTGTCTTGATCTCCAAGCGACCTTTCTCACGGTTGCAGGTTTCGTCGATGCGGCGGCGGTTGAGAAAGCCTCTTGCCGCATAGCTGCCCAGGCTGGCAATCATCATGTTGTCGCGCACCGGCAGCACACCCATAATGCCGGTAAGTTTTCGGTCTTCGGTGAGCAGCGCTAACCCGTGCTTGATCGCGTCAGCGGGAGAGTTGATCTGGACGGGCTTGCCTTTGATCATAATCTCACCGGCATCGATTTTCTTGATCCCAAAGATGCCCTCGATCACCTCGGTGCGGCCGGCGCCCATCAAACCGGCCAAGCCCAAAATCTCACCGCGGCGCAAATCGAAACTGACGCCATGGATGATACCTTTGCGCGTGAGGTTGCGCACCGATAAGACGACCTCGCCAATCGTGGCTTCCGACTTGGGGAAGATGCTCGTGAGTTCGCGACCGACCATCATGGCAATTAGGCTATGGCGGTCAGTCTGGGCGGCTGGCACGGTGGCAATATGTTTGCCATCGCGGAAGACGGTAATGTCGTCGGCAATCTGGAAGACTTCATCCATTTTGTGCGTGATGTAAATGATCGCGACGCCCTTGGCTTGGAGTGAGCGGATCATGCGAAACAGATGGGCTACTTCGCGTTCGGTGATCGCCGAAGTCGGTTCGTCCATGATGATCAAGCTGGCGTCATACGAAATCGCCTTGGCAATTTCGACCATTTGTGTGTTGGCGACGCTGAGATTCTTCATGATCGTGTTCGGATCGATGTTGATTTCAAGCCGGTCGAGCAAGGCGCGGGTATCGGCGATCAGCTTACGTTTGTCGATCAGACCAAACCGGCCGAGAGGCTCACGCCCCAGGTAGATATTCTCCGCCACACTCATATACGGCACAGGCGAAAGTTCCTGGTGGATCATGGAGATGCCCAACTTGAGTGCCGTCTCGGTGCTGTCGATCTGGACTGGCTTGCCTTTGAAGGTAATGCTGCCACTATCCGGGCTGTACATCCCGATCAGCACCTTCATCAGGGTCGATTTGCCCGCGCCGTTCTCGCCCATCAGCGCATGCACCGTCCCCTTGCGCACTGTCAATTGCACGTCGCTCAACGCCTTGACACCGGGGAACGATTTCGAGATATTCTCCATCACGAGGATGGCATCTTCGCTCATAGGGTTCGCTCCTATTATGGGATGACAGGATGACAAGATGAAGGGATGACATGGTGCGTCCCTCTGTCATCCCTTCATCTTGTCATCCTGCCATCCCTTCATCCTGTCACTTACAAAAACCAAGCCTACTGCATATATTCCTTATAATTCTCCGGCGTTACCAGCTCATAGGGAATCCAGGTGATCTGTTCGATCGCTTCGCCACGCGCCAGGGCAATCGCGGCCTTGATGCCACCTTCGCCCTGCCCGGCTGCGTTCTGGAAGACGGTCACATTAAGCCGGCCCTTGTCCATGGCATCCAGGGCATCCGGCGAAGCATCTACGCCACCGACGAGGATCTGGCCCAACTTGCCGGCTGCCTCGATGGCGGCTAAGGCACCAATCGCCATTTCGTCGTTATTGGAAGCGACGGCATCGATCTGATCACCGGTGGCCAACCAGTTTTCCATCAACGCCAAACCCTGATCACGGCTCCAGTTGGCCGTATCCTCTTTGATGATCTTGATGTCTGGGAACTTGGCTGCTACTTCTTTGACGCCGGCGGTGCGTTGTTGCGCAGCTTCTTGGCTCAGGTTGCCGTTCATGATCACGACATTGCCCTTACCTTCCAATTGCTCGGCAATCCATTCCATCTGCAAGGTGCCGGCGACGATCGAGTCGGAACCCGCGTAGGCCACACCTTCTGGCAGATTAGCCGGCTTGCGGTTTACGTAAACAAGGGGAATGCCGGCATCAACGGCGGCTTTGGTCATGGGATCGGTTGCATCGGTGTTGGCGGGGATGAGAATGATCGCATCCACACCTTGCGCAACAAAGTTCTCGACTTGACCAAGCTGGGTGGCCACATCTTCCTTGGAATCGACCATGATCAGTTCCACGCCCGGTTGGGATTCGGCGTAGGCAGTCATGGCATCGCGCAGGATGGTGAGCCACAAGTCATCGAACAACATGCTGACGCCGATCTTGATCGGTGCGTCGGCGGCTGGTGCGTCGGCTGCCGGTGCATCGGCGGCTGGTGCTGCTGGGGCAACACAAGCGCCGAGCATGATCGCCAGCAACATGACAACCGAGAGTACTGCCGCGAATTTGCGGTGTCTAAACATCTTCTTTCCTCCTTAGGGAAATTGTGAAAATAAAGTAAAAGCCCAAATTGGCTTTTTACACGTATGGAATCTTAGGTAGATAGGGAAACAGGTACATAGGTAAACAAGTGGCGTTGCCTATCCACCTGTCCACAATGGATGTATAAGGTATGTATAAGCCCGTTGGTAGGCCGGATTGATCAAAATTGGAAAGAGAAATCAGGTGGGAGCTGGTATTCTAATCGATTAGAATGATATCGTGTTTGAAAAAAGTAGTCAAATTAGCAAAGAATAAAATATTAAAATCATATGCAACTGGTCAACCCCACAAAATGTTACGCCCATAATCATTTGCCCAATGGTATGATAAAATGTTGAGAGGCATCTGATATTGGACAAGGGTCGTTAAATGTTTTGCTGTGACCTACCATGCAAAACATCTGATAACTCATGTTACGCACCTGGGAACGCCGCCATCTCTGGCGGCTGCCGGCAGGATGCCGGCGTTCCCAGGTGGGTAACATGAGTGATAATTTACTTTACAGTCTATTTATGGGGAATGGGCATGACAAATCGAGCACAATCGAATC
>JBBRVA010000044.1:0-17814 GCA_038247295.1 Caldilineales bacterium
ATCATTCATATGCCTATTATTGCTACCCAATAATACAGCAAACGGCGGACATTGACCACGCCAGTACAGATCTCCGCTGCGCGGGCTTGGCAATAAAATTATAGGACTTCCGTACTGGGAGCGCCGGCATCCTGCCGGCGCTCCCAGTATGTAAGTCCTATAATTTTATGGCCAAGCCAGCGCAGCGGAGATCTGTACTGGCTTGGTCAATGTCCGCCGTTTGCTGTCTTATTGGGTAGCAATAATCGGCAGATGAATGATGGGCATCCCCATCACCTGCCCGCGAATCTCACCACCAGGGTTGACCACGGTGTGAACATTGACATAGTAGTAGCCCGTCAGCAGATTGAGCAGATCGCGCCCATCCAGGCGCAAGCTACCACCAATTGGGTTAGCGGCATCGAATGGACCGCCACCCAGTCGCGGGTAGAAGCCAAAGACGACAGGTCCATTCTGGCCGGCCGGCGCAACATGAATATGGGCCGCCGTCACGCTAACAACATCACTGACGCGTACGGTGTAGTAGAGTTGATTGGTCTCTAAGTTGAGCGCCAGCGACGCCAAGCCGAAGGCATCTGTTGTTTTGGGTGGCACTTCTTCGTCACCCGTCAGGTTGGCGATGTAATCAGTGGCAGGGATCAAACTACCAACTTGGCCGCGAATCTCGCCACTGCCATGTGTCGCGGTATGGACATTTACGTAATAGTTGCCCGCGATCAGGTCGAAAATGGAAGCCGTATTGAAAGCCAACGTGCCCGAGATCGGGTTGCTAGGATCAAATGCACCACCAGTGAAGAGGTTGTGGATAACCGGACCATTAGTGCCCAGCGCCCCCCGGTGAATGTGTGAAGCGGCAATGCCAGTAATGTTGTCCACCATCACCCGGTAGTGCAGACGGGTCGTGTCTGCGTCCAGTGCCAAGACGGCATCGCCAGTCGCAACCGTATCCACCGGCGGCACTTCCTCAGCGCCACTTAGGCTGGCATGGAAGAGCCGCGCCCCGCCGATCTGGCCGCGAATCTCGCCCGACGGGTGAGCAGGTGTGTGGACATTCACATAGAAAAAGCCAGTGAGCAGATCGACCAGCGACTTCGCATTTGGGACCACACCGCTGCCCACCGGATGGGCAGCATCCAACCCAGCCCCAACGTCGAAGCCAATGATGACACCACCCGCTTTGCCGCGTGGTCCCAAATGAATATGGGCTGCCGTACCGGTGATATTGCTTACCACCAACGTATAATGCAACGTGCCCAACTGCGGCATATAGGTCAGGCGCGCCAGGCCAAGACCAGCACTATCAACCGCGGGTGTCTGTTCAGCACCGGTCAACAAGGCGTTGAAATGGGTGGGTGGGGTCAACGCCCCAATTTGACCGCGAATTTCCCCAGAACCAACTTTTTTGGTATGGACGTTAATGTAGTATTGGCCCGTGATCAGCGCGGTCACGTGGGTATCGGTCAGATCGAGGGTACCGCTAATCGGCGCACCCGGCGCGAAGGCGACGCCTGGGCTCAGCAGGTTGAGGACGACAGGGCCATTCTGACCCATAGCACCCAAATGGATGTGGGCAGCCTGAATATCTTCGATGTTATCAACCATAATCCGGTAGAATAGTTTGGTTGCATCGGCGTTGAGGGCCAGCACCGCCGCGCCACCAGCAACGGTATTGACCACGGGCGGCACTTCGTTGGCGCCAGCTAAGCTAGCCTGATAGAGGGTATGGCCACCAATTTGACCGCGAATCTCGCCAGGGGCATTGGCGGTGGTATGCACATTCACATAGTAATAACCGGTGAGCAGATCGAGCAAATTCTTGGCGCTCAGTGTCACCGTGCCACTGATCGGATTATTCGGGCTCAACGCACCGGGCAAGGGGAAGATAACACCCCCGGCCACGCCAACCGGGCCAAGATGGATATGTTGGGCAGTTACGCTCACAATATCAGAGACCGACAGTTGATAATTCAACGTGTCTGTGCTCACCAAAGTGAGGCGCGCAATACCACTGGCATTGGTCGTAACCGGTGACGTTTCGTTGCGCCCCAGCAAAAGGGCATTGAACTGTTGGGGTGGCGTATATTGGCCAATCTGGCCGCGAATTTCGCCAGCGGGGAAATCTGTGCTATGGACGTTGATATAATAATCGCCATTTAGCAACTTTGTCACTTGGGTAGGAGTCAAGACCAGCGTGCCGCTTACCGGGTGGGTGGCATCGAAGGCGCCAACGCCAGTAAACAGATCCGCCACAATACCCCCATTGGCGCCGGGCGCGCCCTCATGAATATGGGCCGCCGTGATCTGATCAATATCGGCCACAAAAAGACGGAAGTATAATGTGTCGGTGATCAAGGTCATCACCGCGCGGCCAGTGCCAATGCTTTCGGTGGCTGGCACTTCGCTAGCGCTTGAGAGGTTGGCGGCGAACACCTGGCTGGCTGGTGCACCCGGCGCCAGGGCCGGTTCGTCGTGGGCCAAGGCAACGCCACCCACAAAGCCAAACATAAATAAGGCCAATGCACCCGCCAAGATAACGGGTAGACACAAACGACATGACAGTTTCCACCATGGTTGGTTTAACATCGTAGTTCCTTCCTGGACTAATTCGGTTTTAAAATGCATGGAAAGCAACAAGGGGATAAAATCTCGAATAGCCAGATCATCCGGCCGCGTACGCCAGATGCAAGCTGCTCTGTATAGAAAACGAATGTTATGGATAATTTGGATTGATCAATTAATAGATGAATGAAGACGGCAGCGAAACAGAAGCAATAGATTGGGCTATGCGTTGTCGATTCAGTAAGCTCACCTGCAAGATTGACCCAGCGCGCCGGCTTATGTTACACTTTTCAGGGTAAGTTCACTCTCGATCGCAAAATGTTTATAAAAGCGCAATGACAACGGCAAACCGCACGGCGACAACTCCGGTTGATCTCAATCTCATACATCGGATCGCACAGCAGGAGGAAGCTGCGTTGCTGGAACTCTACCAGCATTATGGCAGCCTGGTCTATAGCCTAGCCTTGCGTGTTTTGCAGAATGCGGGTTTGGCAGAAGAGGTAACCCAGGACGTCTTCCTGAAGATATGGCAACAGCCAGAGCGTTGGAATCCGTTGCTGGGTCAATTTAATAGTTGGTTGTTGGCAATTACGCGCAATGCCGCCATCGACCGGCTACGCAAAGAACATCGCCACGGCACTTCTGTGCGCGATCTGTTTGAGGCCGAACTGGAAACGATTGGCGCTCCCCACTGGGCGGACGATTCCAACTGGTTTGACGGTCAGGTGCTGGCCCGTTTGTTGGCCCAGCTACCGCCAGATCAACGCCACCTGATCGAGCTAGCCTTTTATCAAGGCTATACACACAGCGAACTTGCTTACCAGCTAAATCTGCCGTTGGGTACCGTAAAAACTCGCTTACGGACTGGTTTGCAGCGCTTGCGCTATTTATGGGAAGAGGCGAAATAAGTGAAGCCAGCCCAGTATTTTGGATTTTTGCAAGGCTTTGATGGGTTACTTAATTTTGCTAAAGAAAACAAATCTAATTGATGCTATTTGTGCGTTAGTTTAGTACAGGATTTAGCCTAGCGAATTTAGCCTAGTTACTTGTCTTTGAAACGCAGGATGATTGCCATCTCGCCTTATTATAATAATTGAGTGCGTATGAATCGTTTTCCTCCTGAAGCCCAGGAGCCGTCCGAACCAAACAATAGCCAGCCGGATGTTAACACCATGGTTGCCTGTGCAGCCGTGGAAGCACTTGTGCCTGCCTATAGCATAGGGGCAACTGACCCCGAAGAAACTAACATTGTCAATAGCATGCTCGCCGCTTGTCCTACGGCTACGATCGAGCTAGCCAGCTTTGCAAAATTATCCGAAGCACTCTTATACAGCGCCCCACCTGTGCCGACGCCAGCAGGTTTAGAAGAGCGACTGCGCACTACGCTCCGTTCAGCACCGCCAGTAGTAGAGCCGCCGCCATCTGTTTGGACACGGATCAAACAAAGCCTGGCCTGGCTGCCTCAATCATCACCGCAGTGGGCGGCAGCGGGCGTTATCCTTTTGCTACTGGCGCTTAACATCTACGCCATCAACCAGAACCGCCAGTTGCGTGCGCAAGTGGTATACCTGGCGCAGCAACAAATGCAATATGCGCAAGCCATCCATCTCTTGGCAGCCGCGAATCCGCCTGTGCTCACGCTGCCCGCCGTCCAGGAAAACAGTCCGGCGCAGGCACAAGTGCGCTGGGATACGAATGCGGGTGTTGCAGTGTTGAATGCTGATGCCTTCCCACCATTGCCGGCCAATATGGCCTATCAACTCTGGTTGCGGCGCGATGGTGAACGCAGCAGCGCCGGCCTTTTTACCGTGGACAAAAGCGGAACGGGGTTGTTGGTCTTCCCAATCAACCAGCCACTAGATTCATTGGAAGCGATGGGAATTACGCCTGAACCGGCGGGCGGCAGTCCAGGCCCAACAGGCGATGCCGTGGTGCGCTTGCAGTTGCAGTAGGATGTGATTAAACTAAGCAGTTATCGAGATTCATATTTATACTCACGAACAGCACAAGAAGTAACCAATTACTGCTTTAAAAAATGTTACTTCTTGGCACTCGTCGGTATAACAACTTGGGGAGACTTTTGAACGATGGATACATCAACATTAATTAATATACTTTTTCAGGCCCATTCCGGTTGGCGCTATATTGTGATCCTCGTAGCTGTCCTGGCAATTGTTAAGTTGTTGATTGGCTGGTTGAGCAATGGCAAGTGGAGTAGCTTGGATCAACGTCTAGGGATGGCGCTGCCAATTGTCCTGGATATTCAGTTGTTGTTGGGGCTTGTCCTTTATCTGATGGCCCCGTCAGCCTGGTTTTTGGGCCAAAATGTTGGCGTTGCTGAACATTTCGGAACCATGGTGCTGGCGATTATCGCTGCGCATATCGCCTGGGCACGCGTCAAAAAGAACGAGAGCAGTGCCGCCAAATTTCAGATCGGCACGATTGGTTTTGCGATTGCCGGTCTGCTCATGGCAGTCGGAGTTGCGCGCATCACCGGCTGGATGTGACATTTAAGTGCGACAAGACTTTGCAAGCATAGCAATGCGACAAAAAAGCGGGGCGGCAAATGCTGCCCCGCTTTTTTGTCGCATCTTTGGGTCTAAGAAGAATCAATTGGCGGCTTGACAATCCCACGCAAGTATGATATATTCTATTTAGCTAAATAGCTAAATAGCTAATTACAAGAAAGCAAAAGATGGCGACCAAAGTCTATAAAGCCCTGGCCGACCCGACCCGGCGTAAAATCTTGCAACTGCTGCGCGAACGAACCATGACAGCCGGTGAGTTGGCCGAACACTTTAGCTCGGCCAAGCCGACCCTTTCCCGCCACTTTGCAGTGTTGCGCGAAGCCGATCTCATCCAAGGTGACAAGCAGGCCAACACAATCGTCTACCGGCTCAATTTGTCGGTATTGGAAGAAGCGTTGTTGGGCATGATGGAAACATTTAAAATTGAAGCTCGTCTGTGAAAAGCGTGCAAACCAATATTTTGCTCACTGGCAAAATATTGTGTTTGAACGCTTTCGGCTGATGAGCAAAAATTGAAGGACGAGGCAATCACAATGAATAACAATCGCATCAATTTGAAGCGCATGTGGCTGATCAGTGCGCTGATCTTGGCGATCATGGGGGCGTTGTCAATCTGGGGTTGGCTGCAAGTGCCAGCCGATGTGTCGATCCCTGTCCATTGGGGCATTGATGGCACGCCTGATCGCTACGGTGGCAAAGCGGAAGGATTATTGATGCTGCCGCTCGTCACGCTGGGCATTGCGCTCTTATTTACGCTTATTCTTTACATCGACCCATTGCGCACGAATATCATGCAGTCGGGCAAGGCTTATACAATAACTTGGACGGTCTTACTGCTTTTCATGGCCGCGCTGCATCTTTTCGTCGTTCTGTTTACTTTAGGCTGGGTGGAAAACACAAATCTGATCTTCTCGCTGGGGATGGGCGTGCTCTTTCTGATCCTCGGTAATTATATGGGTAAAATTCGGCGCAACTACACCTTTGGCATTAAAACACCGTGGACACTCGCCAGCGACCATGTGTGGGACAAGACGCACCGGTTGGGCGGCAAGTTGTTCGTGCTGGCCGGTTTACTGATGCTGATTGGTGCATTCTTACCGGGGATGTTTCAGCTTTATCTGATGTTGGGCAGTCTGTTTGGTGTGATTGCCGTAGTCATGGGATATTCATACTTGGTATGGCGCAATGATGTCGCCGGCCAGCAGAGTGCGGATAACGGAAAATAAGTAAAGCCAATACGAATCAAACAGGCGATTGAGTCACCAGCGCAATTTGCGCCAGTGTGCGGGACAGATCTGGCTCGCGTCGGGCCCGGGTAGCCTGCTCGTAGGTATAACCAATCGTGAGCAACTGCGGTTCGCCCAGAAAGTTGCCGATTAACGTGACACCGACTGGCTGGCCTTCTTCGTTGTAGCCAGCCGGGATCGACAGCGCGGGGAAGCCCGCCGCCGCATAGAATTGGCTGTCAGCGAGCAGCGCATCCAATCCATAGTCAGCAAAAACTTGCTCTAGCCCCTTGGCCGTCACCGTCTGATTCCTCGTCGCCAGCATGACATACTCCGCTGCCGTCAATGTACTGTATTGTGCTGCCTGCAAGTGACCCTGCCCATAGGGCGCGCGATTGGCCAGATCCGCCTCGTTATGGGCAATGATCGCCGCTAGTGATGAATAGGGAAACAGGTAAACAGGGAGATAAGTGGCGCTACTTATCTCCTTGTTTACCTGTTTACCTGTCTCCCGACCTAATCTATCTTCGTAGGTGCATCGTCCTACACCTTACACCCCGTTCACGCGCCCCAACACAGCGACAACATTCTGCCCGCCAAAACCAAAGGCATTGATAATCGCGCGCTCAGCAGCAAATTTCTGCGCCTCATTGCCGACGACGGGGATGTCGATGGCTGGATCTGGCGTGTAGTTGATCGTTGGCGGGATAATGCCCTCGCGCAGCGTACAAACCGCAGCAACCGCCGATTGGGCGCCGGCGGCGCCTAATGCGTGGCCGATCATGCTTTTGATGCTGGTCACCTTCATATCGTAAATGTGCTCGCCAAAGACACGTTTGAGCGCCTTGGCTTCGCCAGCGTCATTGAGCATGGTGCCAGTGCCGTGCGCATAGACAACATCGATATCTTTCGGTTGCAGATGGGCATTTTTGATCGCGCCCGCCAAAGCGCGTGCAGCACCGTCACCATCTGGGTCCGGGGCGGTAATGTGATAGGCATCACCGGTCAACCGGCCACCCAAGACTTCGGCATAGAGTTTGGCGCCGCGCCGGCGCGCATGCTCCTCGGTTTCCAAAATCAGAGCCGCCGCGCCTTCGCCGCAGACAAAGCCATCACGGTCCACGGAGAAAGGTCGGCAAGCGTGTTCGGGATCATCCGTGCGGCTGGAGAGTGGCCCCATCCGGCCAAAGGCAGACATGGTGAGCATCGAAACTGCCGATTCAGCGCCGCCAGCGATGATCACATCTGCTTCGCCCCGCTGCAAAAAGTGATAGCCTTCAATGATCGAGTAATGGCCACTGGCGCAAGCCGCCGTACTGGTCATCACCGGCCCGCGTGCGCCGGTCTCAATCGACACCACGCAACTGACGGCATTGGCCATGATGCTGGGCACCACAAAAGGGCCCACCGAGCGCCAGCCCTTGGCCACCATCTCTTCGGTGGCAAATTCCATCTCGGTAATGCCACCGCCGCCCGTTGCCATCAGCACGCCGACGTTGTTCCAATTGCTGGCGTCGATCGTCAGTTCCGCATCAGCCAGGGCTTGTTTGGCCACAGCCACAGCAAATTGGGTGGAACGCGCCACACGGCGGGCCGCCTTACGCTCCATATAATCTTGCGGATCAAAGTTCTTGACCTCACAGGCAATGTTATAGGGCATGTCTTTCGTATCAAAAAGGGTTAACGGTGCTGCGCCGGATTTCCCGGCCAGCAAATTCTGCCAAAAGGTCTGGACATCATTCCCAATCGGGGTCAAGGCGCCCATCCCCGTAATAAAAACTCTCGTCATTGTTTACTCTCTCTTTCGTAGCTCATAAGAGCGTCGAATAAAGTGCGTCTTTATAACGCGCATATTTGTACTATAATAACAATTTTTATCGGCAAAAGTTGCTCTTGTCAGTCACCAATCTAGCAATTTACCACCAAAGGGATAACTGATAGCGCGGCCGTGTGCGATTAACGGTTTTGCTGAGTCGCAGATAAACCACGATTAAACCAACGCCAAGGAACTATGCTACGGTGAGCATCGTCGTAATAGGATAGACTATTTATAACAAAGTATGATCAACACCGATTGACATTGTAATCGTCCTATAAAGCGCTGCGTTCTCATTGACAACACCGCATACGCAAGGCAGCGCTGGGAGCGTTAGGGGATTATAAGGACGCAAAGGAAACCCGTCAAAAAATGATCAACCATCTTTGCAGAATCAACCGTTGGCATCATCACAGGGAAGTTGACAAGCAGTGCCGATGGTTGTATGTTTCTAAGAGCGAAAATGAAAAATAAGGCTCATCTGTGAAAAACACATGCAATCTAGAGTGGTGTTGATGGGATCCCAATGAGCCGTCAAGCCATTGTTGTAATCGAAGGATAGGATCGGCTGACCCGATCAGCTGATGTGATCGATTAATTCGGGTGCTTCTGCCCCAATATCTACAAAAGCTATGAACATAAACATCGTCGATTCTGCCGCGCCAGCAACCGCGGGACTTTTAAACCTGGATGCACGCATCCTTGCCAATCTGCCCCCCGATCTGCGCGATCAATTATTAGATTATCTGCACCACTGGGGCAATCCAGAGGAGTTGCTGGCCGTGATCGCCACCCTGCGCGAAGCCCACGGTCCTCTGCTCTTTTTGTTAGACTACCAGGCCCGCGCCCATTACCGCGCCGGCCAGTTCGAGCAGGCGCTGGATGTGATCGAGCGCCGCCAGCGCCGCAGCACCACTGTCGCCAGCCAGGTGACAGAAGCACAAACGCTGCTGGCCACCGGCCACGACGCGCATGCGCAAAATGTGGCCGATGACATCAGCCAGGCCCATCCGACGAATATTAACGCGCTCGGCGGCGCCGCCGAGATCTATACGGGCTTAGGCCGCTTTGGCCATGCCCGCCTGCTGCTCGACACCTATCTCGCCCGCCGGTCGGGGGACCGGGTGGCCTTGCTGACCCTAGCCTATCTGGCCCACCAAGCGGGCAACAACACTCTGGCCGACGAGAATATCCAGCGCTTGGGTACGGGCATTCCGACCGAGTTGGACAACGAGCAGTTGCAAAAGTTCAAACGACTGCTCGATGCGTTGGACAAACAAGAAAGCAGTAAGGCTGTACAGTTGGAATTAGCGCGCCGGCAAGATGTAGAGCTGCGCGCGCTGCAACAAGCCCTGGCCCCGTTCAGCAACACGACGGGCATCACATCCGCCGATCCGATCGCGCTCTACAATCAATTGAGCGGTCCAGAATCGATCAAGGTCGATCGCCAGGAACAGCGCGCGATTCAACTCGAAGCTGTGCGTCACTTTGGCTTCATGAAATTGCGCACCGGCCAGATCGAGGTGATGGCAGCCATTCTGCGCGGTGAATCGATGCTCACCGTCATGCCAACCGGCGCTGGCAAATCGCTCTGTTACCAATTGCCCGCGCTGACCCTGCCCAAAGCCACACTGGTCATCAGCCCGCTGATTGCGTTGATGAAAGATCAAGTTGAGAGCTTGCCCAGTGCGGCGCGCAGCAAGGCCACCTTTATCAACAGCACGTTGACAGAAGAAGAACTAGTCGAGCGTATGGCTGGCGTGGCGCGTGGTGACTATAAATTGATCTACGCTGCGCCCGAGCGTTTGCGTCAACGCGCCTTTCTACGGGCATTACGCGCGGCGGGGCTGGATCTCTTTGTGGTCGATGAAGCCCACTGTGTTAGTTTGTGGGGCCACGATTTTCGCCCCGACTATCTCTTTATCCAGGAGGCGCGCCGCGAACTAGGCAACCCGACCTCATTGGCGATGACGGCCACCGCGCCGCCACGTGTGCGCGACGAAATTGTCGACTATATGAGCAGCGACGGCACCGCCAGCCGAGATGGTACGGTGAACACCCCGCAACGGCCGCGCGTCATGCTCTTGGATATCTTTCGTAACAATCTGCATCTGACCGCGCTACGTTTTCAGAATGAGGAAGACAAGCTAGCTGGCTTGCTCAAATTTGTGGCCGAAACACCCGGCAGCGGCATTATCTATGTGAATAGCCGCCACAAGAGTGAGACGCTGGCTTTCCAACTGCGCGATGCTGGCGTTAAGGCCGAAGCGTACCATGCGGGCTTGGCCGACCGCGGTGCCGTCCAAGATCGATTTATGAGCGACAAGACACGCGTTGTCGTGGCCACCGTCGCCTTCGGCATGGGTATCGATAAAGCGGACATTCGCTTCATTGTTCACTTTCATCCATCGCGTAGTCTGGCCGCCTATTACCAGGAAGTGGGGCGCGCCGGCCGTAATGGTCAACCCAGCCAGGGTGTCCTCTTTTATAGCAATAATGACTGGGCCAATTTGCGCCGCTGGGCTAAAGCCGACGAACAGAGCATCGAATTTCTAGAACGAGTCTACGCGGCGATTGCCACCCAGTTAGGCGTGGCAATTCCCAAAGAGATAGAGGGAGCAGGCGGGGAGGTGGATAACGAGACGGCGCAAGCGATTGATGAAAGGCAAGCGAACGGAGCCCAAGACAACGATTCGAACGCCAAAATCCCAATTACTCAATCGGCCCTTGGTCCGGTTGATGCCCGCCGCTTGCAACAAGTGCTAAATTCCGACGAAACGACCGTACGCGTCGCCGTCAGTATTTTAGAGCGGGCAGACTTGCTCAGTCGCAGCTTTGATATTCCGCAAGAGATTGAGATCACCGTCCCGCGCAAAATGTCTGCGGCCGCCCAAAAGGATGAGGAATTTACGCATTTGCTCAAAGGCCTGGCCTTACGGCCTGGGCAGACCGCCAGCTTTAAGATTATGGATATTGCCACATTCATGGGGTGGTCGCTGCATGATGTCGAAGCGATTTTGCTGGATTGGGAAGCGGTCAAGTACCTGACGAGCAAGAGCGGTCGGCGTGCGATGCTGATCGATCTGCCGCCTCGCCCCGCCGATCTGCGGGCGCGCTTGGAAAGGCTGATCAGCCAGTCGAGCGCCGTTGCCCAACGCCGCATCGACGAGATGATCGGCTATGCCACCGCCGAAACCTGCCGCCACGGTTATATCAGCGCGCACTTTGGCAGCCCGCCGCGCAACCGCTGCGAAGTGTGCGATAACTGCACCGGCATTCGTCCCGACATTCATGTGCCGGTTGAAGCGCCGATGCACCTGCCAGACGACGCCGACATCGAACCGATGATCATCGACTGCCTGATCAGCCTGCCCAAGCCGGTGGGCCGCGGCGGTCTGGCCCGCATCTTGGTGGGCAGTTTACGCGCACCAGTAACACCGGACAAAGCGCGCCATCATGGCCGGCTCAAAGGGCTGGGTGAGACGCAAGTGACTGAGTATGTCGACGATCTGTTAGAGCAAAATCGGCTCCGTCAGTATGAACGCCAGGGCTATATGGTCTTAGCACCCACCATGCGCGGGCGCGCCGAAGCCGAGATCTGGCTGCTGGAGCATCCAGAATTGGCCACCCTGGGCGAAGCACCCGAAGTAATCGCGAGTGACACCGAAGAGACACCGGATGAAGGCGACAAGTACACGCCGCTGCAAAAAGCGCTCTGGCTCTGGCGCCGGCGCAGCGCCGAAGAACAGGGCCAACCGCCTTATGTGATTATGAGCAACGAGTTAATGCTGCGCATCGCCGAGTTGCGGCCGCAAAACGAAGATGCGCTAGCGACCTTGCCGGGCATGGGGGTGCAACGGCTGCAGCATTATGGCCCCACGATTCTAGACTTGGTCAAGCTTTACCCCGTGCAAGAAGGTGATCAAGCCCTGCTGCATACACAACGTGAGACACAAGCCCAAACAGCCCAGGAGATCAAGCAAAAGTTTCAAGAGAAATCACCGGCCGTCTCGCCACAGGTGGAGCGGCGCATTTTTATGAAACTACAAGAGTTACGCCAGAAAAAGGCGATCAACGAACGCTCTAAACCGTATCTGATCGCAGGCAACACCCTGCTCAAGCTGATTGCCCAGACAGGACCGAGCACCCAGGAAGAGTTGGAAAAGATTCTCGGCTTCCGCAGCAGTGGCTTTAAGGATGAAGGCGAGAAGATTTTGGCACTGGTAACGGAAGCACGCAAGGCAAGTTAGTAATAGAATCCACTTAAAAACGCAAAAGTAAAAGAAAGCCCCATCACATTGTGGTGGGGCTTTCTTTTGTACCAGATTGGCGTAAAACCGGTGCTCCGGCCCCCATTAAACAAGTATTTGTCGCACTGAGCAGCACCCAATAAAGTTTCGTCAGCTTGTCAGCCTTTTAGCGGCTGACTGTCAGGTCTATATCATTGTTAGAACCGGGCCATCCTGGTATAATATTCTCAACTCGACCGACACATAGCAGTCGAGTCTAGAAACAAAAATCAGGTTAGCTCGTAGAGATTATAGCACAGTCTACACTGTAAAATCGGCGCAACGCGCAGCTAACCCTATATTCACTCGTTTAGGAGGAAACAAAATGGCATCCTTATTAGAAAAAGTCTCAACCCTGATTTCGGCCAACTTGCATTACATGATCGACCAGGCCCTGCAATCCAATAGCCCGGCTGTGATCGACCAATACATCCGCCAGGTAGAAATCAACCTGGCCGACCTCGAAGACGCCGCCGCTACGGTAGGTGGTGAGGTCAAGTCGATCAAGCGCCGCCTGAATGATCAAGAACAACGGCACACCGAACTGGATCGCGCCGTCGATGCCTTCCTAACCGAAGGCAACAACGGCGCCGCGGTGGCAGCCCAAAGCCAACTGAACAGCACCGCCCGCTTGGTGGAAACCTACCGCGAGCAAGTGCAACGCCAAGAAAGCGAATTTCGCAAGTTGCTGGACGCCAAGGTCAAGTTGGAAGCGCGCCTCGCAACCATGAAACAGCAACGCGAAGAGCTACAGGCTTTGCTCGACCTGGCCAAGAGCAAAGAGACCACCGTCAAGGCGATGAAGAGCTTGGACGACCTGATGGGCTCGGGCGACAGCGATATCAAGCGCATCGCCGATAACATCTACAACCGCTTGGATAAAGCCAGCACCGCCAGCGAGATGCGCGCCACCAGCCTGGACGAGCAGATGGACCAGGTATTAGAGCGCAGTGTCCTGGAATCGCAATTGACCGAGCGCAAGAAGAAATTGGGGCTGAATTAGTAACAAAAAGCTTCGCTCAAGGGGTGGTTACCCCGCTGCCCTACATTAGAAATTCATGAAGCCGTAGGTCATCGCTTGCCGCGTGACAGGGCTGGCAGATGCGAAAGTTACCGGAAATCCAGCCCCTGGCACCGGACAAGCGATGACCTATGCAGGATCCATAACGAGACAACCCATGAACCGTACGCGTGTCATTTTTATCGCCATTGTCGGCGTTGCTATTCTTATCGTCGGCGCTTCTCTGTTGCTGCGCACCACAAATCCAACTACGCCCGTGGCTGGCCTTACGGTAGAACAGCCAGACGCCGTCACTGTACGCATTGTCACGGCCCTACCTGTAGAGCCGTGGGTGCGCGGCGCGGCCGACGCCTTTAATCAAGGTAATAATAGCGTCGATGGCGTGCCCGTGCAGGTCGAAATAGTAGCCGTCGATGGCCTGACCGCCTTGGGGCGCTGGGACCGCAATGACTATGGCGCGCTCGATGCCGATGTCCGGCCCGAAGATCTGAGTGTAGAAGCACGTGCGGCGCTCGAAGACTTTCCCACGGCCTGGATTCCCGACAGCCGCTATCTGGTCGAGTTGGCGAATGCTTCTTACAAGGAGCGATTGGGACGCGATGTCTTCTTGACCGACGGTGAGTATCGGGCGCGCCCGATTGCGATTAGCCTCTTTACTTGGGGCATCTATGAAAGCCGCGGTCAAGTGCTAGAGCAGAAATTTGGCGCTATCGACTGGTCCACCATTCATGATGCCGCGATTGCCAAAGGCGGCTGGCCAGAATTGGGTGGTGATCCGCAGTGGGGCTACTTTAAGCTCGTAGTGCCCAACCCCAGCAAAAACGCTGGTGGCCTGGCCGCTATGATTGCGATGGCCGGTGAATATTACGACCGCACCGACATCGGTGTCGAAGATATCACCAATCCAGAGTTTCAAGCCTGGCTGGCCGAAATGATGGGCGCAGTCACGGATTTCAGCAGTGCGAGCGCCTATACCGCAGAAGATTTCGCTCTTTTTGGCTACAGCGTGGGCGATGGGGGACAACTCTTAGAGAGTGATTTGCTGCAAAACATGCAGGGCATTGTCACGCGCTGGGAAGATCCGCTCAAGATCTACTATCCGACCTACGTCACCTGGTTCGACTTTCCGTTCACGGTTTGGGTAGGCCCCGAAACCAGTGCCTTGAAAAAGAATGCCGCGCTTGCCTTCCAACGCTTTTTGTTAAGCGAGGAACAGCAGCAGGCAGCCCTAGTCTACGGTTTGCGCCCAGCCAACCCGAACATCGCTGTCGATGCGACGCCGGATAGCCTCTTTGTCAAGTGGCAAGATCGAGGTGTGCAACCAGTGGTGCCGCGCACGGCCGCTATGCGCAACCCAGATCGAGAAGCACTGCTGACCCTGTTGCGCTGGTTTGAACTAAATGTGGCGCGCTAATCGATTGGAAAGTGAATTGTAAGTCCAGTCGCCGGCCGGATATATCACGCCTGCCATCAGCGCCCATAACTGAACAAAAATAAGGCGCAGCGCATTTTATAAGTCTGCGGTGTGTCTTAGCAAGGTAAACACGATGAGCCAATTTATGCAGTCTAACGCCCGCCCACCGCGCCGATCACAGTCATCCGTTTTTCGCAATCGCAACGCCATTTTAGTCGCCGCTGGTGGGCTCTTACTCACCTTAATTGTCTGCGGCTCTGGCGTGATCTTTGCGGGGCTGCGCGTGGTAGACTGGCTGACGCCTGACCAGAGCAACACCCCTGTCCAGACGGGACCGCGTTGGGCCGCCGACAACGCCGAGTTGACCGTGGCCGTCTCACCGGTGATGGCGCCCGTGTTAGAAGAGCTAGCCGCCCAGTTTAATGATCAAGCGCAGCGCGCCCCGGACAATCAACCGTTGACAGTGCGTGTGGTAGTCTATGAACCGGTGAAGATGGTGGAAGCTGCCCTGGGTGCGCCCGACTTTCAGGCCCTGTCACCCGATAGCTCGCTTTGGCTGGATCGACTAGAGCAACAATGGAGCCAGCAAAGTGGATTGGAAGGCAATGAAAGCGGCGAACAGCAGATCCCGATTGGCCAACGTCGCACGGGCACGCAGGTGCGCTACGCCGTCAGCCCAGTGGTAATTGCCGCCTGGGAAAGTGTGGCACGCGACCTGGGCTGGCCAGAGCAGCCGATTGGTTGGCAAACCATTCAGGAGAAAGCAACGCAAGACCCAGATTTCAAGTGGAATCACCCTAGCACGAACAATGCCAGCGGTCTCTTGGCGACACTGGCCGAGTTCTATGCCGGTGCCGGGATCACACGCGGCCTGACCGAAGAGATCGCAACCGCGCCATCGACCTTGGCCTATGTGCAGGCGGTGGAAGGGACGGTGCGCTTTTACGGTGAAGGGGAAGAAGTGATCGTACAGCGCTTGGCCGACGAAGGCCGCGCCTTTCTGGATGCCTTTGTGGCCCAAGAGCGGGTCGTGATCGACTGGAACCGCGGCAACCCGGCAGAACGGCTGGTTGCCATCTATCCGGCGGAAGGAACACTTTGGACCGATCATCCGCTGGCATTATTGGAATTGACGGGTGAACGTGAAAATGAAAATGCCATCACCGACAATCAGCGGCTCGCCTACCAAGCCTTTGCTGCCTATCTGACGGGTGAAGCAACGCAACAAGCGCTGCTGGCTGCTGGCTATCGACCGGCGGATCTAAATATCGATCTGAGTGCGGCGGGCAGTCCATTTGCGGATGCTGACGCGGTCGATTGGCGTCAGCCACAGACAACGTTGCAAATGCCTTCACCGTCCGTGATTGATGTAGTGCAAAATGTTTGGTACTACACGAAGCGTCCGACCAATGTATACTTGGTCGTTGATACGAGTGGCAGCATGGAAGGCACCAAGATCGAGCGAGCGAGAGAAGCGTTGCGCGCCTTTGTCGAGCAGATCAAGGGCGACCGTGACCGGCTGGGTATTGTCGAATTTGGCAGTGGCACGAAGAGTTTTCTGCCGCTGCGTCCGCTGGATGACAATGCGCGCCGCGATACGCTAAGCCAGATCAACCGGATGGAGGCGCTCGGGGGCACGGCGCTGATTGATGCCGTTTACAGCGCAGTCACCGATATGCAAGCGCAGGCCGATAGCCAAGCGATCAATGCATTAGTCGTCATAACCGACGGCCAAGAAAATGAGAGTAACTATAGCCAGCGCGATCTGAGCGCACTGATCCGCAGCCGGCCTGAAGCGCGGCTTGTCATCTTTACGATTGCCTTTGGTGACGATGCCGATGAACCCCTGCTGCGCGATATCGCCGAAATCGGCAACGGCCAATATCGGCGGGCCGATGAAACTGATATCGACGAGTTATATCGGATTATTTCAACCTACTTTTAATCGACGATTTTTGATTTACGATTTACGAGGTCTTCTCGTCGACATCGCGGTTGAATAAACGAACCATGATTTGTTGATTAAAGCATCATTTCATCTACGAAGTAGCTTCATAAATCGTAAATCATAAATCATAAATCGTAAATCAAAAATCGTAAATCCTATGACCACCATTCGTTCCGAGTTGCAACAAAAAGCCCAAAGCGTCATCCTCCAGTACGCGATCTTGCGTTGGGAGAGCGCCGTCATTATCGCGGTGACCATCGTGCTGACGTTCTTATTGCGACGCCCATTTGTCTGGTGGCCTCCCTTTGGCTGGCCGCTCTTGGGATTGATCGCAGTCGCAGTGTTGGTCTATTCCAGCTTGATCGATGCTGATACCAACGCCCAGGTGCTGCTGGTACAGTTTCAAGAGCAGTTCGCGCCCGGCTCGATCAAAGACAAAACTTTGCGCCAACAAGTGGAAAATGCGCTCGAATATCAGCGCCGCATCGAGACGCAAATCCGCAAGCAGCGGGCTGGCCTGATTCGCGACAAGTTGGAAGATACGGCCAACCAGATTACGGAATGGCTGAGCAATATCTACCAATTAGCGCTACGCCTTGATGCTTTCCGGGCTGATGATCTGCTTGCCCGCGAAAAGGCATCGGTGCCCAAAGAGATCGAGCAATTGACCGCCCAGCAACGGCTGGAAAGCAATCCGGCGGTAAAACAACAATTGGGCGACGTGATCACCAGCAAAGGCAAGCAGTGGCAAACCCTGCGCGACCTAGACGCGCGTATGCAACAGGCTGCTTTGCAAATGAACCAGAGCCTCACAGCCCTGGCGACGATCTACGGCCAGGTGCAACTGATCGATGCGCAGAGCGTGGACAGTGGCCGCGCCGAACGCCTGCAAGCCGATATCCACGAACAAGTGGCACGGCTCAACGACCTGGTGAGCAGTATTAATGAAGTGTATGATTATAGTAAATAGCAATTAGTAAGCGGTAATTAGTAAGTCAATGTCATTAAGGTAA
>JBBRVA010000045.1:0-17782 GCA_038247295.1 Caldilineales bacterium
AGCAGCGGCAAACGAGCGAACTCACGAATTTTCCAAAAGTTAAGCCACCGTTTATCGCGTATTGAACAAAGGCAGCAGGAGGAAAGCGATGGAAATTAAGCAGCAAAGAATGGTGGCAAAAGGAATGGCAAAACGAAAAATGAATGTAGAAAAAGTATAGCAGATAGTACTTAAAAAGACAAGACCCAAAAAGTGCGTTTTCGAGCTATAGACTACCGGCTTTGCGGGTGGCTTGCAATGTGAACCGCTCAAAGCGGTTAAGTGGAGCGCCTAACAGCACGTTTCGTCGAACAAACCTAGATGATCCAGGCGCTGAGCTACTGCTGCCTGGTATTGAATGTACGCACGTAACACCACTTTGTCCAACCTACGGTTGAGACGTAGTAGCCTCTCACTCAGAAATGTTCGCCGGCACAGTGGCGTTGACAGACGAATGTCTTGTTTAAGCCTATATATAGCGTGACATCGCACTAACTTTAACCAATTCTTGAAAAGCCGTCCGTTGTTGTTGGCTGCCCAGCACGCCGACAATATCACCGATCTGAAAACGGTAGCCGCCATTAGGATTGGGGATCAAGTTGCCACTGTTGAGCACGGCGACAATGGTTGCGCCGGTTCGGTTGCGGATATCCAGTTCTTGGAGGGTGTGGCCAATGACCGGACTCTCCGTTGGCACCGATACCCACGTATGATCGAGCAGACGTTGTGTCGTTTGCAATTGGGCCACCGTCCGATAATCGGCATGCATTTCGTACAAGGGCGCATACAGTTCCTGCCGCACGCTATCGGTAAAGTGCTGAATTTCTGCGGCTGGGATATCCAAATGGAGAAGCGCTTGCCGCGTAATCTCCAAGCCGGCTTCAAATTCTGGTTGCACCACTTCGTAGACGCCAATCTGATGCAGCAGGTTCATCTGCTCCACACCCTCGGCACGCGCCACAATGTGGAGTGATGGGTGCAAGCGGCGCACATTGTTTACGATCAACTGGGTCACCGTAATGGGCGGCGTTGTGATCAAAAGCAAGCTGGCATGGGTGATCTCGGCCACCTCTAGCACAGTGGGATGGCTGGCGTCGCCATAAATGGTAGGGATCCCCAACTGTTTACATTCTTCGATTCGATTCTGATCCAACTCAATGACAACAAAGTGTAAATTCAGACGCAGCAAGACGCGGGCGACATATTGGCCAACGCGGCCAGCCCCGGCAATCACGACATGGTTACGCAAACCGGTACGCGGCAGATTGATCGTCTCCAACGGTTCAGATTTGAACCAGCGGTTGCGCAGGGCATACAAAGGCGTAACACCTTGGGCGACAAAGGGCGTCAGCACCATCGTGACTAAAGCCACCGTCAGAACGAGCGAGTAGAGGTCGGCATCGATAGCGTTGGCATTCACCCCCACGCGCGCCAGCACAAAAGAAAACTCCCCTACTTGGAAAAGTCCTAATCCGACCGCCAGGGGCATAACGTTGCCGTAGCCAAATGCCCAGGTCAGGCCGCCGAAAATTAAGCTTTTGCCCAGCGCCACGAGCAGAACCACAACCAGGATAACAGGCAGGTTGGCAAAGAGGAAGGCTGGATCCAGCAGCATGCCAACTGAAACAAAAAAGAGCAAACCAAACAGATCGCGCAGAGGAATAATGTCACTAAGGGCCTGGTGGCTATGGTCGGATTCGCTTAACACCATGCCGGCGACAAAGGCGCCAAAGGCAAAGGAAAGCCCAACCAGATAGGTGATGTAGCCGATGCCTAAGCCCATTGCAACGACTGCCAGCAAAAATAGCTCGCGCGAGTTCCAACGGGCGACTGTCATCATCAGGCGCGGAATCAGCCGGGTGCCGATAAAGATCATACTGGCCAGAAAGATCGCCGCGCGCACGATGGCTAGCCCCAGCAATGGCAAGCCCGCCTCCAGATCACTAAGCTGGGGCAGCACAATCAGCAGCGGCACCACAGCCAAATCCTGCACGATCAGCATACCGATCATCACGCGGCTGGAAAGGGTTCCCATTTGCCCCTGGCTCATCAAGGTCTTGAGAATGACCATTGTGCTGGAGAGGGCAATCAAGGCCCCAAACCAAAGCGAAGGGATCCAGTGCCAGCCAAAGAGCCGCCCAATTCCCAAGCCCAACGCGATGGTCAGGATCATTTGGATTGGCGTGCCAATTAAGGCAATGCGGCGCACTGGTTGTAATTCTTTCAGTGAAAACTCGATGCCCAACGCAAAAAGCAGCAGCGCGACACCAATCTCGGCGAGCAGTTCAATATCATGAATTTCGGTAACAGTAATGCCACCAGTGTAGGGGCCCACCAGAACACCGGCGAGAATATAGCCAAGAATCAAAGGCTGCCGTAAACGTTGGGCAATCAAACCGCCGATCAGGGCAGCAACGACAATGATCGCAATATCAGCAGCAATCCCCATAAAGACTCCAGAGGGTAACTTGTACTGCAGTAAGTCGCAGGGTAACGAAGGATAAGGCGTCTATATAAGCTCGCTTGGCGAGGTAATCCGATCTATCTTTACTAACCACAGAGGTGTGGGTCAGCAGCGCTACTGCCAGCCTGTCGCGTGAACAGTTGCAGTTTATCTAACAACAGCCATATCCCCAAATGACGAGACAATTGTAGTGCGGTGGATTGAATCTAGCTAGAGCATTCAAACCGATTTTTGGTCTGTTGCTGGCCAAAGCTGTTCGACATCGGACGCGTGCGTCCCAAGCGCTTCGACCAGCCGGCGGGTTATTTTTACCATGCTGGCTTCAGCTCGTTCAAAGCGGTAGACGGTCAGGGGAAAGTTAAGCAGCTGTTGCCTCCATGTTGTAGACTTGCACCGGCTTCAACAAGCTCAGCCGGCTGAGCTTGTCGAAGCCGGTGCAAGAAGTGCTCAATCCGGAACAACAAGGCGCCGCAGATGTGGCCGATGCACCGCAACGACAATATCTGCGGCAGGCCGTACTCAAACGTCTCAAGCCGCTCGATGCCCTGGACGCCGAGATCTTTCTCGCCATCAACCATCTACCGCATACGCATCTGCTCAACAAATTTTTCTATCTAATCACCTTTATCTTCACTGGTGGCGCAGCCTGGTTTGCGCTGATGGGGCTGGTTACCCTGCGCGATCGGCGGCTAGGTTGGCGCATCGTGCGCGAATCCGCCTTACCGCTTGCCCTGGCCACCGCGCTGGTCGAGCATCCGATCAAGCGCTACTTCCGCCGCCGCCGGCCCTTTATTACCATCATTCAGGCAATTGTGATTGGCAAAAAGCCGGGTACCTGGTCTTTTCCTTCCGGTCACTCGGCCACCGCCTTTGCCGGGGCATGGCTGCTTAGCCGTTATTGGCCCAAACAGGGTAAATTTCTGTACGGGGTGGCTAGTACACTTGGGCGTAAGTAAGACAGTGAATCAGTAGGACAGTAGAACAGTGTTTGTACTGTCTCACTGTCCTACTGATTCACCGGAGAATAGTATGGTTATTTCCGCCCAAGTGTACTAGTCTGGTTGCTTTCTCGCGCATCTACTTGGGTGACCACTATCCAGGCGACGTGGCGGCAGGTTCTATCCTGGGGACACTGTTGGCCATGTTCTTGCGCTGGTTGCCCTGGCCCTGGCGCAAACGATAACAGCAGCTTCATTTCTCCAACAACTTAACCCTCACGTTCAAGCAATGATCGCCTGGACGCGTCCTACCTCGCCCGTTTCCAACCGCACCTTGATACCATGTGGGTGCTGCGCAGAGCTGGTCAAAATAGCCTTGACCACGCCGCGTGTGCGCTTGCCACTGCGCTGATCTTGCTTTAAAACAATATCAACCGTCAAACCAGGCTTAATCGCCTGCCGGTTTTTGCCATCCATACCAAATCGCTCCTCTGTCTTATGGGCAGGTCAAATCGTTCATGCTGCCCTGCCATAAACCTAGTGTAGCAATAAAGAGCGGAATTTGCCAGACAGGGTGTGTGAGTTTAGCGGAGATGGTGAGAATGACACGAATAAATTGTAACGAATATCCTCTTTTTGGACACAAATGAGATCCCGGCAAAAATCTGCATGCCACCGATTAGCTACGTGCGCCCGAGCCCAGCGGCACGACGAGCACTTTATCGACACGGCGACCATCCATGTCCATCACTTCCAGGCGATAGTCCTGCCATTCAAAATGATCGCCGGCAGCGGGAATGCGGCCCAACATTGCCATTACAAAGCCGCCCACGGTTTGGTAGTAACCTTCGGCCTCGTCGGGCAATTCTTTAATCTCGAACAACGCTTTGAACTCATCCACTTGAAACATGCCGTCGAGCAGCCACGAACCATCTTCGCGCTGCATCGCTTCAGCTTCTTCCACGTTGCCATGGCTCGGCATATCACCGACAATCGCTTCAAGGATATCATCGAGCGTTACCAATCCCTCCAACCCACCATATTCGTCGATCACCATCGCCATGTGCGAATGGGTCTGTTTGAGCCGTTCGACGACAACAAGGGCAGGGGTGGTTTCCGGCAGAAAGAGCGCCGGTTGTAGCGCACTGCGCAAATCTAATGCTTGGCCGGCGAGGCTTTGGGCGAGCAAAGCTTTGGCCGAAACCAGACCCAACACGTTGTCTAGATTGTCTTCTGCCACGGGAAAGAATGAATGGCCACTCTCCAAAACCCGCGCCTTGATCGTTTCGATGTCATCGTCCACATCCAGCCAGACGATATCGGTGCGCGGCGTTAGGAGGGCGCTGACGGTGCGGTCGCTCAGGCGAAAGACCTGTTCGACAATTTCTTCTTCGATCGGATCAAAGATCCCCATCTGTGCGCCTTGCTCCAGTAATGAGCGCACATCTTCATCGGTCACGGCTGGTTCGGAGCTGGCCTTCACGTGCAACAGGCGAAGGACGAGGTCACTCGACAGGCTGAGTAGATGGACAAAGGGCGCAGTGATCTGCGCCAGGATGCGCATGGCTGGGGCAACAGCAGCGGCAATGCCCTCGGCATTGTTTAAAGCCAAGCGTTTAGGCGTTAATTCACCAAAGACCAGCGAGAGATAGGTAATAACCAGCACCACGATGCCGACACCAATCGCATTGGCGTAGGGGGCTAAGAAGGGAACCACAACAATCCATTCGGCCAGCTTTTCGGCAATATTTGCGCCACCTAATGCACCGGCGAGAATCCCGACCAAGGTAATGCCAATTTGGACCGTGGAAAGAAACTGGCCAGGGTCTTCCGCCAGTTTCAAGGCCGCCTTAGCGCCAGCGTCGCCGATATCGGCGCGCTGTTGCAGGCGAACTTTACGCGCCGAAACAACAGCCAGCTCCGACATCGACAGGATGCCATTGATGAGGGTTAGCAGCAGGATCAGTAAGATTTCGCCAAGAATGGAAGACATAGGTTTAGTTGAAGTAGCTCAGTGGAAGCTTCAGTAACAGTCCAAGAATAAGATAGAGCGATTGGAGATTCGGGCGTGGAGATTGACGGGTGCGTAATCTCCACGCCCGAATCTCCAATCGCTGCAAGTTATTTCTGAACTGTTACTGAGTGGCGCCCGATTGATTCTCAATCGGCATACGCCTTCATCAAGCGTTGATATAAAAAACGTAAATTGGCGGCAAATAAATGGGCCTGCGACCAGGCGCTAAAAGGCTTCGGAATTGCCAATTCCGCGATCTTCTGCTCTAGCTGGTCTGGATTTTCTAATTTGTAGGTTAATTCTATCAGGGCTAACTCGGAGAGTGCTGTAAGGTAGTCCGCCATTGCCCGTACATCATCTGTTGTGCCAATTGCGCCATGGCCAGGAATGAAGGTGTGCGGGTTTAGCTGACGTATGATGCCAAGAATACGATCGATCTCACCTGGATCACCATCGGCCAGGTAGGGATGGCAGCCGACGGTCAGCAAATCACCCATGAAGAGAATGTTATCATCGGGTAGATAAAGGATGGCATCACTCTGGGTATGGCCAGCGCCATAGGTGATCGCCTCGACGCGCCGTGCAGAACCGCGCAGCCCCAGGCGAGAGTCAAAGGTCGTGGTCGGTAGCCGCAAGGTTAGGTGAGGCAACGTGGCGATCACCGCTTTGCAATAAACAATCTGCTGTTCCAATTGACGACGCGGTTGGACATTTCTCGTGGCGGCGTGCTGCTTCTCCAGCGCTGCCAGCCGAGTAGCGGCGTGTTCTTGATGCCACTTGATATCTTGTCGCCCCTGCGTATCCATGAGTTCATAGGTGCGGCTGGTAGCTACAATCTCAGCCTCGCCAAAGACCTGGTTGCCCCACACATGTGCGTTGTGATAGTGGCTATTAATCACAGTTGTGACCGGGCGCCCAGTCAGGCGTTCAGCCGCCCCACGTAGATCCGCCGCCGCAGCGGGATTGAGAAAGGTGTCGAAAACGACCGTCCGCCCCCCTAGATCGATGATACCGGCGTTGGCCGTCGCCCAGCCGCCCGGCAAGGCAAGGGCAGCGTAAACGCCTTCGGTTAATTTTTGCACTTCAAAATGTTGAGATGTTGGCAAAGTCTGCTCGTTGCCCATCGATCACCTTTCGGGGGGGTGTGGAAGTTATTAATTAATCCAATACAGTTAACAAAAAAGCATATTCAAAAGCCTTTTCGCGCAATGCATCATAACGGCCAGATGCACCGCTGTGGCCAGCAGCCATGTTTGTTTTCAGGAGTAGATGATTGGCATCTGTCTTACAGGTACGCAGCTTCGCTACCCACTTGGCCGGCTCCCAATATTGTACACGCGGATCATTCAAGCCACCCGTCGCCAAGATGTTGGGGTAAGCCGTTGCCACAACGTTGTCGTAGGGCGAATAAGATTTCATATACTGATAAAATTCGCGGTCGGCGGGATTGCCCCATTCCTCAAATTCACTAACCGTTAATGGGATCGAGTCGTCTAACATCGTATTGATCACATCCACAAAGGGTACACCAGCGATCACCCCCGCGAAGAGATCCGGCCGCATGGTGGTCACGGCACCCATCAGCAAACCACCAGCGCTGCGGCCAGAAATGGTCAACTTTTGCGGCGTGGTGTAACCTTGGGCAATTAACATTTCGGCGCAAACGATGAAGTCGGTAAAGCTGTTTTTCTTGTGCAACAATTTTCCCTGTTCGTACCAGTGACGGCCCATTTCGCTCCCGCCGCGAATGTGAGCAATGGCAACGACAAAACCACGCTCCAGCAGGCTGATCCGGTTAGCATCAAAGCTGGTGCCATAACTGGCGCCATACGCGCCGTAGCCAATCAATAAGGCTGGATTCTGGCCATCTAAGGCCAGCCCGCTGCGGTGAACGAGCGAGATCAGCACCTGCGCGCCATCCATCGCGGTGGCCCACAGCCGTGCAGTCTGATAATCAGCCGGGTCATAGCCACCCAACACTGGCCGCTGTTTTTTCAGCGCAAATGTACGTTCGTCCATGTCGTAGTCAAAAACCGTATCGGGCGTGATCAACGACGAGTAGGTAAAGCGCAACAAATGGCGATCAAATTCAGGATTGGCAGTCAATGAGAAGTTATAGACAACATCTGGAAAATCGACGCGATAGCCTTGATTCGGGCCCTGGCTCGCACCCGCCGCAGTTTCCAAATTGATAATGCGCAGCTGCGGCAAGCCATCCTCGCGCTCGAAGACCACCAAATGGCGACGGAAAGCGGCGGTACCCGAAACGAGCACACTTTCGCGGTGCGCGATCAGTTCTGTCCAGTGGGCGCGACCAGGGGTAGCAATGGGCGCGGTCATCACGCGGAAGTTACGCGCGCTGTCGTTGGTGGTGATGAAAAAGCGATTATCGTGATGAGTCACCGAATATTCTACACCGGCACGGCGCGGCTCGATGACCTGAGGCGCCGTCGTGGGCTGGTCGGCCGGAATAAACCACACTTCCGATGTCATAGCGCTGTCGAGCAAGATCAGCACAAAGGCCTGGCTTTTGCTCTTGTAGATATGGATATTAAAGCGTTGGTCGCTTTCCGTGTAGATCAGCGCATCGTGTGTGATCGCATCCCCTACTTGATGGCGAAAGAGTTGGTAAGGGCGCTTAGCCTCGTCTAGTACGGTATAAAAAAGGGTGCGGTTGTCGTTAGCCCATTCCAGCCCATAGTAGGTATTGGAGATTGGGTCGGCCAACAACTCACCCGTGCGCAAGTCCTTCACATAGAGGGTATAGGTTTCGTCGCCTGCGGTATCCAACAAATAAGCGAGCAGTTGGTGGTTTGGGCTGACCTTAAAATCGCCAATCCCGCAGTACGGTTGCCCAGTCGCCAATGCGTTTTGATCGAGGAGAATCTCTTCCGCCGCATCCAGACTGCCATGTTTGCGACAGAAGATCGGGTATTGACTCCCCTCTACGGTGCGCTGGTAATAAAAATAATCATCAATCTGATCGGGCACAGAGAGATCAGTCTGTTGGATACGATCACGCATCTCGGTGTAGAGCGTCTCCTGCAAATTGGTTGTTGGCGTCATAATCGCCGCCGTATAAGCATTCTCCGCCTCCAAATAGGCGATTACTGCCGGGTTGTCGCGCTCGCGCAGCCAGCCGTAGTTGTCAACCAGAACATCATTATGAATTTCGATGCGAGTAGGATGAATGGGAGCGATGGGGGGCACGGGTGAGAAGGTCATGCGGTTTCTCCATGCTGGTTTACCAGAGAATGGGAACAGAATATTGAGCAAAAAAAGGATCTGCTGTAACGAGGGTATACCCTTCAGCCAAAGCTTGAGCAATCAACAACCGATCAAAGGGGTCGTTATGATGCAAAGGTAGATTTGCCAACGACCAAATGTGTTGCTCTAAGACAGGCAGAGATTGTACATCATTGACAGCGCGATTGACGGTCACAAACTCTTCAACCGAGGCCGAAAGTGAAAGCTTCCGAATCGCCATTTTGATTTGCATCTCCCAAACACTTGCTGTACTTAACCACAGTTTGTTCATGGGATCGCTTAGTGTATTTTGCAAATGAGGTTTGATGCGATCTGGGGCTTCAATAAACCAAATAAAGGTATGCGTATCGAAGAGCAAGTTCATCTGTTACTATTCCAGGGCTGGGTCAATAGGTCCGGCATAAAAAAGTGATAGTAAATCGCCAGGCAACGGATCGTCAAAATCATCGGCCACGTTGATTAGGCCACTAAATAAACCAAGAATGCGGGGTTCGTCAGGTTTGCGACCCTTACGCAATGTTGCGCAGGTGCGTTCATAGGCCTTGTGCTGCTCTGATGTAAAATGTGAAGTATCCATGTCTAAGAACGACTGAATGCTCGCCGCCATTTCTGCTGGATCCTCTCCAGGTGGATAAACGGCCATTCCATTCACCGTCCGAGCCGGCAACACGATCACTTCCACCTGCTCGGCAGGGAAATCCGCTGGCAGATGAATTGTCACCCGCCCATTTTCAACCTTGTGGATCTCGCGTAGCGCAATCATAGCATTCTCCCGGAAATTCCCAACTTCTATCCTGTCACTATAACACAAACGGGCAAAGCATCCAATTTGATTGATTTTACGGTGATAAAAGCCCACTGTTTCTCTTTTTAGGTGATGATCTTCAGGTGACAATGGGCAGATTTTATCGGCTCCATGCATACGCGACCCATATTCCGTGATACCCGACCCTTATTTTGGCTACTTTCGTTTACCCAGCAGAATATGCTACAATCGTACTCAACTGTGCAGGTCGAGCGACAATGTTGTTTTATCATCAACCCAGATCTAGTTCTTCAAACCTAGCGAGAAATTACACGTGTCTACCTTCAAGGTTCTGATCACTGATTATGCATGGCCCACGCTTGCGATTGAGGAGGCAATCTTGGCGGATGTCGATGCCGAGTTGGTTGTCGCCCAAACCGGCGATGAGGCGGAACTTGTCCAGCTGGCGCCTCAGGTAGACGCCATCCTCACCTGCTGGAAGCGGGTGACGCCGGCGGTGCTCGACGCCGCGCCCGCTTGCCAATTGGTAAGCCGCTATGGGATTGGTCTCGACAACATTGCCGTGGAGCACGCCAGCGCACTGGGTATTCTCGTCACCAATGTGCCCGATTTCTGCCTGGATGAAGTGTCGGACCATGTCATGGCTCTGTTATTGGCGGCCGCACGACGGGTGGTGACTTTTGCTGACCAGACGCGCAATGGCGTCTGGAATCTGCAAACCGGGCGCGCCATCCCACGGCTGCGCGGCCAGACGCTGGGCTTGATCGGCTACGGCAATCTGGCGCAGGCGATTGTGCCCAAGGCATTGGGGTTCGGGTTGAAGATTATGGCCTACACGCCGCGCCTGGCCCCAGACGCGCTGGCGCCCTTTGGGGTGGCGACCAACGATCTCGATTTCCTCTTACGTGCGGCGGATTATGTCTCGATCCATGCCCCGCTGACACCAGCGACTCGCCATTTGATTGATGAGCGCGCCTTGCGCCAGATGAAGCCCAGCGCGTTCTTGATCAACACGGCGCGCGGTGCGATTATCGACGAAGATGCCCTCTATGCCGCGCTGCAAGCGGGGTGGATTGCCGGCGCAGCGTTGGATGTGTTGAGTCAAGAGCCACCCACGCCCGATCATCCGCTGTTAGGGTTAGAGAATGTAATCGTGACGCCACATACGGCCTTTTATTCACAAGCGGCGATTGCTGAACTCGCCCGTAAAGCAGCCACCCAAGTGGCGCAACTCTTACGCGGCGAACAACCGCAAAATTTGATCAATCCCAGCGTATTGCAACAATCCAATTGTCGTTTTCAACGCGGCGCGGGATAACAGAACCACCGCATCCCGTTTCCCATATCCCGCTTCCCGCGTCTCTCAAAACAAACATAAAGGAATCACTACCCATGAAAATTGAACATGTCGCGATTAACGTCCCTGATCCCGCTGGCACCGCCCAGTGGCTGGCCGACCATTTTGGCATGCGCATTGTCGTCGCTAACACGGTTGCGCCCTTTATTCATTTTATTGCCGATGACAGTGGTACGATGCTTGAGCTCTACAACAATTCGGCGGCAGAGATGCCAGATTACGCCAATTTGAATTCGTTCAATCTGCATTTTGCCTTCACCTCGCCCGATATCGAGGCTGACCGCGCCCGGTTGATTGCGGCGGGGGCGACTATGGTGGGCGATATTTCCACCACGGCAGCCGGCGATAAGCTTGTCTTCCTGCGTGACCCGTGGCAGGTGCCGCTGCAATTGGTGCAACGGTTGAAACCGATGATTTAGGCAAAAAAAGAAGTAATGGGTAAGAAGTAATAGGTAGGTGGTAACTACAGATCCGACAACAGGGTAGACGCCGAATTACCACTTACCATTTACTTCTTACAGATCACTGCTTCCAGAAAGCCGAAACATCTAATATCAAAAGCTCCGACTTTCCCTCCATCCAAGCGTATTCTAAGGAGTGACAATGAAACTTGGTCTCGGCCTCTACGATGGCATGGTAACAGCCGACAATCTACGCTTTGCCAAACAGATGAGCGCAACGCACATTGTCGCCCATCTGCCGCAAAACAGCTTGCCTTCGACCAAAGATGGCTATTGGTCTTATGAAGATTTGCGCGGCATGCAAGAATTTGTCGCCAGCCACGGGCTGACATTGGAGGCAATTGAAAACTTTCCGCCCCAGCACTGGGATCAGATCTTACTTGATGGTCCCGGTCGCGCCACCCAGATCGAAAATATCAAAAAGACGATTCGCAATATGGGCAAGGCCGGCATCCCTGTAATGGGTTATTACTTTAGCCTGGCCGGGGTTTGGGGTCGCGTTTGGGGCCCCTTTGCGCGCGGCGGCGCCGAATCGGTCGGCTATCTAGAGGCAGAAGTGCCCGAACAGACCCCCATTCCGCAGGGGGAAATCTGGGGGCAAAAGATCACCGAGCACCCGGCAGCGGGCGACATTGGCACGGTGACGCGTGAGGCGATGTGGGAACGGTTGACCTATTTCTTGGAAAATCTGGTGCCAGTGGCCGAAGAGGCTGGGGTTCGTCTGGCCGCCCACCCGGACGATCCACCGCTGGAAACGCTGCGCAACACGGGGCGCTTGATCACCCATCCCGACTATTATCAGCGCCTGCTGGACATTGTGCCGAATTATTACAATGGCATGGAATTTTGCCAAGGCACGATTACCGAGATGCCCGATGTTGATGTCTATGCGGCGATTCGGCGCTATGCCGCAACCGGACGCACCCACTATGTTCACTTTCGCAATGTGCGTGGCAAAGCGCCCAATTACCGCGAAGTCTTTCTAGACGAAGGCGATGTGGACATGGTTGAGGCGTTGCGCGCCTACCGCGACAGTGGCTTTACCGGCGTTCTCATCCCCGATCATACGCCGCACACGGCTTGCGCAGCGCCCTGGCATGCGGGGATGGCTTTCGCACTTGGCTACATGCGCGCCGCGCTTAAGATGCTGGAGAAAGAGTAGCACGCAGTGATCAGTCATCAGCGACCAGTTATCCAAGCCAACTGACTGGTCACTAATAACTGATCACTGGCAACTACACAACAGAAAGAATATTCCATGGATTATGTAACTTTAGGTCGCACTGGCTTGCGCGTCAGCGTGATGGGCCTAGGATGCGGCGGACCGAGCCGGTTGGGTCAAACCGCCGGCCACAGTGAGGCTGAGTCAATTGCCGTGGTGCAGCGTGCGCTGGATCTGGGCGTTACTCTGGTCGACACGGCCTACGCCTACGGCACGGAAACGATCGTGGGCAAAGCACTGAGTGGCGCACGCCGCAGTGAGGTGGTTTTGTCGACCAAAAGAGGCGCCGCCCAGGATGGCCGTTTACTCAGCGCGCCGGAAATGGTCGCCGCGGTCGAAAGTAGTTTGCAAAAACTACAAACTGACTATATCGATATTTTCCACCTCCACGGGCTTAAACTTGAACAGTACGAACACGCCGCCAACGAAATCGTCCCGGCCTTACTCCAACTGAAAGCTCAGGGCAAAATCCGCTTTTTAGGGGTCACCGAAAATTTCGAGACGGATACCAACCATGCAATGACACAGCGCGCCTTGGACGACGATTGGTGGGATGTGATGATGCTCGGCTTCAACATTATCAATCAATCCGCCAGACAGCGCGTCTTTCCACGCACCATCGCCAAAGGGATTGGTGTGCTGGGCATGTTTGCCGTACGGCGCGCCTTAAGCCGCCCGGATCGCCTGCGCGCCGTGATGGAGAATTTGGTCGAGCGGGGCCAAGTGGACGCAGCGGCGTTTACTGAAGCCGATCCACTCGACTTTGTCTTGGCAGACAGCGATGCCGTCGATTTAACCGATGCGGCCTATCGCTATTGTCGCCACGAACCGGGAATGCATGTAGTGCTTTCCGGCACCGGTAATGTAGCGCATTTGGCCGAGAATGCCGAGTCTCTGCTGCGACCGGCGTTGCCATCTGTCGTGCAGCAACGCCTGGCAACGCTATTCGCACGGGTAAACAGTGTTTCGGGCAGCTAGGATGGGTCAGGAAACGGGATACAGGATACGGGATGTTGATCCACCCGTATCCTGTATCCCGTTTCCTGTATCCTGACCCTAAACTCATCGCAACATTATCCACGTTGAAACCGTCATCTTAGCTAAGATGATCCACATTCCACGTTTTTTCAACGACTTCTTGTTATGCTTGGATCAGACAGTTAACTTTTGCTCATCAGCCGAAAGTGTGCAAACACAAGCTTTTGCCCAACAGCAAAATATCGGTTTGCGCACTTTTCAAGATGAGTCTCAATTTTATTTTTCATTCAAGTAAACCAGGAAAGGAAGATCAGATGTTCAACCTCCATGCAATCTCCAGCCATTTACGCAGCTATGCCTATGGTCATGTACGGCGTGCCAGCCTTGTACTGATGCTTGTTTTGGGGCTTGTCGGCGCGGTGTTGCCGACTGTCGCTTTGGCTGCCGGTGAGGCCGCACCCGTTGCCAGCAGTTCGATCTACGTCGTCCAAAGCGGCGACACGTTGAGTTCGATTGCACGCCGTTTTGGCACTACGGTCAATGCGTTGGTGCAAATCAATCATCTAGCCAATGCCAACCAGATTTATGTTGGCCAACGCCTGGAAGTCCCTGGTTACAGTGACGGTGGCCCTGGCTGCAATATTTATACGGTGCAGCGTGGTGATACACTGACGGCAATTGCCCGCCGCTTCGGCGTGAGCGTACAAGTGCTCGCTCAAGAGAACAATATTAGCAACACCAGCCACATCACGGTCGGCCAACATCTATGCATTCCCAACGCAGGGCCAGCGCCCATGCCTGATCGCTACACGGTACAGCGCGGTGACACCTTAACTGCGATTGCGCGGCGCTTTGGCACCACCGTGCGCGCCTTGCAACAGATCAATCACCTTGGTAATGTCAACCAGATTTATGTCGGCCAGGTTTTGCGGCTGGGCTAGCCGCGGCGATTAGTTCCATCCATTATTAGCCCATCAGCGTTTGTCGTAGAAAGAGCAAGGCCAGCAATTTGATATTGCTGGCCTTGCTCTTTCTACGACTCGCGTTATCCACGCGGGATGCCATGTGAAGGATCGGCTGGGTGCGAACGCATACTCCGTTCCACTTTTTCAATCCGCTCGAGCAATTCGCGCAGATGAAGCAAGACTTGCCCCATTGCCTGCTCGGGAGTTAATTTTTCAGTTGCCCATAGACGCACCAGATCTTCTATATTGTATTTGCTCATTATCCTCTCCTTGGAGGGCTAAACATGATACCGCTTAATTTCAAATGTTGTAGAACTTACGCAAAATGAGTGTGCTTACGCTGGCTGAGCTTGTCGAAGCCGGCTTCGACAAGCTCAGCCAGCGTAAGTCCTATGTTGAATATTGATAAGCAACTAAATACACGCCTGCGTGTCTTATATTACACGAATACGTGTTATTTGTCAATATCAAATTGCTTAAAAAAAGACCCCAAAGCTTGGCAGGCTTTGGGGTTCTAATGAATAAAATGGAGTTTACTGTTTCGGCTTGGATTCCGGCGGATCTTCACCATAGATAAAGCCAGCGCGCTCGGCGACAAAAGTGAGTAATTTGGACATCGCCCGCTTGGGTTGATACATACCGGTTTCCCATTCGCTGATCGTCTGCTGGCGCACCCCCAATTCATCGGCCAGTTCCACTTGCGAAAAGTTCATATGGCGCCGCAGTAACTTGATCAACTCGCTGTCCCACGCTAAGGTATCCCCTTGACGTTTGATTTGATAGACAGGGGTAGGCTTACGGAATATGACGTGTTCGGTCGTTAAGTCGACCTCGGCGACATGATAGCCAGCATCGATCCACGCATTGGCTTGTGCCGAACCTGTACGCCGGTTGCTCCACCAGGCGCGTTGCGTACGCGCCGTAGAGGCAAGCGGGCCGTTCAGCAACCGTTCCAACTCGGTAAACGTCAACGAAACCTCATGTTCACCAATCTGGCGCAAAAAATGATAGAGCGCATAATATTTGCTACCCTGATTCATAGATCTGATTGCCTCGCGCATCCGCTAGATAAAGCATGAGTATATGTAAGTAATACGTAATTTATTGCGATTATTGATTGGTTATGCCAAGCTGTCAATTTATGACTGGTCGAGTCTGTGATTACGATTCAAGCAATTTGCCATTTGCCTTAGATGCCCTCTATATCACATAATAGTGGATCGTGTTGATCTGCACAGAACAATTTGTAACCTTCTTTCCAGAAGGTTACAAATTGTCAACTAGAAATCGATAAAGCAATAGTGATTATCTGAAGATCCAGTTTAGCACAGGCGCTGTGCTAAATCTATTTAAACTAAAATCTCGACCTAATTTTTATTTGTGTAGAATTGTTTGTCCAGGTAGCTAGTACACTTGGGCGGAAATAACCATACTATTCTCCGGTGAATCAGTAAGACAGTGAATCAGTAGGACAGTACAAACACTGTTCTACTGTCCTACTGATTCACTGTCTTACTTACGCCCAAGTGTACTAGCACAAATAACGTGCTAGGCTAGGTCGAGTGAGCAAACCTGTGAAGGAAAAGGCATGGCCAGCGTAGACAGAACACAAAGCCACTCGTGGTCATTGCGTTTATCAGACGGCGACAGCGATCCGCTTCGGCAAACACCCTTTGCGGGGCTCTATACCTACCTGATGGTATCGATCTGTGTTCTCGGTCTGCTCATTTCGGGCATGGGTCCGCTAAGTGCGATCAGCACGCCGGGCCTGTACGAATTTAGTTTTCTCACCCGCCTAGGGATCACGAATCCTCACGTATATATTGCCAGCAATCCGCTGGCGGCGATAGACACGAGCCGCCCGATCGCACTCGGTTGGTTGGTACCCTGGGCTAATTATACACGCGGTAAACTAAGTTGGTATCGCCAGGGGTTGCAAGAAGTAAAAGAAAACCGTGCCATCATCGAATCACTGGTTACCTATGATGTGCCAGACATTCTGGTTGCGGCCGCCGTGGCCAATCAAGGCAACTCGTACCAACGCCCTTTTGGGTGGCAGGGGTTTGAAACCTGGCAACGCTGGCTGGGCAATCACGTCGAGTGGCCACTTCCGCAGTGGTCGTGGGGACAACGCAAGTGGGATGCCTATTTCGAACAGTACAGTATTGGCATCGGCCAGATCATGCCTGCCGAAGCAGTGCAACTGGGCTATGAAGGGGCGCGGATTGATCTGCTGGATAGCGCGACCAGTATTGATCTGATGCGCGCTAAGTTGACGGCCACTAGCGACGCCGCGCTTGCCCTCGAACTGAACAAAACAGACTGGTTTATTATTGTTGCCATCGGCAACAATGGTGGTTTGCACACGATTGACACCTATCAAAAATATGGTGGTGACATGGAGACCTTCTTGGCGACGGATCCGCATGCACGGGCCCAGTTAGCCAAGATGATGAGCTATGTCGACTATCTCCACACGCAAGAGGATTGGCCCTTGCCAGATGGCGTCAATTTCGATCACATTTGGTGGCTGATCCGCGAGGCACAAGCCGGTCCTTAAGTTCAGCTGTATTCAGCTCAGACTATATAGCAACAGAGTAGAATAAAAAATAAGGGCGCAGTTGACTGCGCCCTTATTTTTTATTGAAAGAGCTGCTCATTTTTACCCAAAAGCCCCAGGTTGGCCGCATAAAATGCCTTTGACAAGAAATTTGATAGGATGTATGATATTCCGACACCTTCGCAAAGAAAGTAATGAAAGTGGTTCATCTGTGAAAAGTGTGCAAACCGCCTTCCACAATATAACGGGTTTGTATACTTTCGGCTGATGAGTGACGAAAGTATGCTACGGACGTACTTTCATCTATGCATCCTGGCTTACACACTTTTTATTCTACAGCTTACTTTTAGCAACCCAAAGTAACGCTATCGAATTGAACACTAATTTTGATAGCCGGCGCTAAAGTAGCACAAAGCCACTATTTTTAAGCAGCGTATCATTAACGCGCCCGCCAAACACACTATTACGCGGCTAATTTTATACCGAGCTTTTACCAAACTTCTGGTTTCCATGCTTTTATTTTTAAAGGAGAGCAAGCTATGCCAAACAAGCCCGAAAGTTCAGCAGGACAGACCCTCTCGCGCCGCACCATTCTCCAGGGAATGATGACGATCGGCGCCGCATCGATCGGGATGAATCTACTCGCTGCGTGTGTTGCACCGGCGGCCCCGGCCGCAGCGCCGGCCGAAACCGCGGTCGCCGACAGCGGCCCGGATCCCAAAACACTGGAGCCATTTGTCGCCAGTGACACCGTCGGTGAAAAGCCGGATCTGCCGCGGCGCATTGCTTGGGCCAATACGTCCAATGCAGA
>JBBRVA010000046.1:0-17677 GCA_038247295.1 Caldilineales bacterium
AAATCGGTGTACAGGTGGTTATCAACAGGGTGAATTCTCGATGAGCCATATTATTTTGTCATCATATGCTTTGGTCGTCATCCTGTCAATTGTCCAATCATGGGATGCAGAATTTTCTTGAAAATGTGGCGGTCGCTGATCGACGGCGTTCATTGCTTGCCACCGAACGCAACAACGGCCGGTGCCATTTATTAGGGTTGACAGACCAGGAAATCCATGCTACCATATACGTATTTGCATACGTACACGACGACAACAGGAGAAATAAGCAATGTTAGTTTCTCAATTTATACCTGTCACTCACTTGATCAGGGATCATTTATCTGTGCTCGGCAAGCTGAGCAATGGCCCCGTTGTGCTTGCGCAGCGCAGCAAACCCACGGCTGTCCTTTTATCAGTTGATGACTATGAAAAGCTAGTTTCCGATTCCGAAGCTGGTAAGCGCTATCTACGTATGATCGCCGCCGACCAGGCGTTGGCTGCCGGTGACTTTGTGGAACTTTCAGCCGCCGAAATCATCGCGCTGGGACAGTAGATGCGAATCCAGATTACGCAGGAAGCACTAATCGTCCTCCGCCAACCGGAGACACCAACAGGGGTTAGGCAGGCAGTAGCAGCGTTGACCATTAATCCACGACCACCGGATGCTGCGCCTGTAACAGACAGACCGGGCCGCTACGAATTCTTTGAAAGTGGCTTTTGGATCGTCTGCCAAAGCGCGACTGATAATTTAGAAGAAATTGTCATCGTAACGGCAATACAGCCAAATTAAGCTGGCATAGGCTCATCGCCCACACCATCACCTTACCCAAACCGTCAACCGGAGCGACGACAGGGCTACAGGTAATTTTTACTTTTTAAAGCGCAACGCCAACACCTGCTCGCCAATACAGCGCCCCTGCGCAGACCCCGCTTCGATTGCAGCCCGGTAGTGGATGCCACCGTAGAGCCGCGACAGGGCGGCCTCCTGCGCCACAGCCCAAAAGGAGGCGTATGAACGCAGCAAAAAGCCGCGCTGATCCTGGGTGTGATCGGTAATTTCATAAGCATCACCAAATAGTTCAGTTAAAACTGTAGCCATTGCCGCCGACTGCACCGAGTGACCGGAAGTGTATTCGGAAAAGGGTGGCGTTGTTACTGGATCGGTCACATTTGGATTGTTCCAAGTTGGCTCAATCACCTGCTGAATATAGGTGATGGGGCGGACGACATTGTATTTGAACTTGGTCTGCCAGCAGCCGATAAAGGCATCGGCCACGGCCATCCCTACCTTGGCGTAGGTCTCCGCCGCCAGCGCTAGCGAAGCGTGCTCGGCGCGTAGCACCTGGGTTGCCAAGGCCAGCGAGTGGCCGGGCGGTGTCACCGTGCGCCCTGGATCATCGGCCCAGAACAAGGCAATCGTGCGCTGTTCGGGCGTCAACTGGCGGACGGTGTCATACACTTCCAATGCCTGTTGATAAAAGAGCGAACCCTGCTCCTCAGAATAAACGGGTGGTGGCGGTGGTTCACACGGGTTGTCGTCTTGCAGCGCAAACGGGCGATTGTCACCCCAATACGGCTGCATCGGCGTGCGTAAAAATTTGGGCGGCGTCGCCTGCCAGAAACCGACCCCAGTCGCCGGCTGATAATCCAGTGGGAAATTCTTGAGTTGGCCTTTGTGGCCGCCATCGCTCATCGACCAGGCATAGATGGCCGCCGCCAACGTGCGCCCATGCTCGGCAGAGCGGGTCAAGGTCGCCGCATCATGCTTTTTTTGCAGGCTCGCTTCCAACTGTTGTTCTAACGCATCGATCAGTGCTTTGTTATCGCGCACGGTGTTGCTAAAGAGTTCGCGCGCCAGGCTGGCCAGGGCGCTGTTGGCCACCGCCGGCCAGGCATAGCGCTGCTTTGGATCCGGCTGCGGCAAGGCCGTCAAATCATTCAGTTGCCCAACCAGCGATTGATAACTTGGCATGCCGGGCACAACCGCTTCATACAGCGTAACACCCGCATAACCCAACGTGCGCGCCGCCACCGGCGGCGTAAAGCCCTCGGTCTGCTGGATCAGATAGAGATAGAGGTCAAACCAAGCCGTCGCCACCAGCGCATCCTCTTGGTGGGGCGCGGCGGTGACGGGCTGGATCGGGGCGTAGGTGCCTACCAGGGCGGTGATTAGTAGAAAATTAGCGATTTGTGCCGTAACTCGTTTCCGCATGACAATTCCTTTACGTGTAAATTTTTAAGAACGATTAGGCTTGACTATCAAGATATAGCCTATGGAGCGAACAGTCTGCTTTATGGAGTGCAGTCCTACTTGGTTCTAGAAACTGGCCAAGACTGCTTGCCCTAATTCCCATTGCGACGGGTGTTGGACGTGTCATCCATAGCGAGGGTTGTACTTTGCATCAAGATATTGCCTGTTTGAGTGCTAATACGTTCCAGCTTCACATTGTCCAAAATGATACCATCGTTGTCACCACCTGAATGATCAAAGACTAACTTTCCCGTTGTCGATTTGTCTATAGTCAATACTTGGTTGAACGGTTGTAGTGCTGATGCGCCTGTCACGCTGAGTGTTGTGCTAAATGCATTGCCTAATGCTACGCTCATGGTATTGGTATTTGAACCGTTAGGATTGTTTCCATACATAAAGGATAGTCGATAGTCAGCGGGTTGAAGCAAGAAATCGATCTTGGACTCTAAGCGGACTGCTGTCCTGGTGGAGCCATCTAGATCGAGATAGAAGCCATTGCCTGGATAGAAATCAAAAAAGCCAGGGCCAATTAGATCAGCGCTTCCACGCGTAACATTCCAATGAAGGAAGTTGCTATAGTTGACCGTGAGTGGACCCTCGCTATTAAAATTATCCTCAAGTAGCAATTCTGTGATGTCAAAATCACGACTGAAACTCTTTGCCAGTGAGTTGCCAGCCAAATCAGTCAATGCTATCGACATAACAATGCGATAAATCCCCAATGGCAACGGGGCGGCAAAGGTGAGCGAAGCGGTTTTTGTATCAGCAGTGTAGGCGATAGAGCCACCGGATATGACCACATCGTCACTAGTTCCAAGGAACTTGTCAGCGCCTATTGAAAAGAGCGCGAAATTTTGGGGTGTCAATGTACTGGCGTTGATGGCTTCGTTGAATGTGATCGTTACCTTACTAACCGAGCCAATTGGATTGGTTGCACTAATTGGAATGACACTGATCACGCGCGGCGGCGTAGCATCCACCACAAGCGTGATCGTTTGTTCATCAGTCCAGGTTTCATTGCCACCCGTATCCATGGCACGCACCCGCAACTTGAACGAAGGCTGATCGGCGATGCGTGGTGTGATGAAACGATATTCAAACGGGAAACTGCCATCCGTGGCAACCAGCTTGCCGTCCACATAGAATTCAACATTGCGCACCTGAACATCGTCGGTCGTGGTTGCGGTGATGCGCATAATCGCGCCTTCCTCGGCTTTGCCTGACGCGAAGTTGGTAGAGAGTGTGATGGTGGGCGGCGCTTTCTGGTTGTCATACGCCAGGTAGTTGATCACCTGCATGCCAGCTTCACTGTCCGCCACATAGGCGCGCCCATTGTACAGCGTGACGGCGGCAGCCAGACCGGGCGTCTCGAACTGCGTGATAAACTTGTCGGTTTGTTTGGGGTCGCTCACATCATACAGCGAGATGTTGTGCGGGCCGTCATTCGTGCTGTTCGGGCCAACCGCTGCAACGCCAACGCCAGCGCCATTCGTAACGATCTGCTTCCAGCCAAACTGTTGGGTCTGACCGGCTTTGAGCAGAACTGGTTGCCCAGGCAAGGTCAGGTCGAAGGTGTTATAGCCTTGGGTATGCGTCGCATAGGCAAGGCTGCCGCCGACAAACAAGCGCCAGGGTCGCCCACCCACACCCACTTGCCCCGGTGAATCTGCGGAGCCGGCCAGGGTTAAGCTGTTGTTCTGCAAGGCAAGCGCATAGAGCTTTTGGGTGGTCAACGCATAGAGATATTCGGCTTGCAATGATAAGTCTTGCACACCTTCCGGGAGCGTGACCTCACTGAGAACAGCACCAGTGGTTATGTCCACTGCCACAACCCGACCCGCCGCGGTCGCTGCGTACGCCACGTTGCCGGCATTAGTGACGGCGGTCACTTCGCCATTCAGGTTGAGCTGATGAACGATGCGGGCCGTAGCCGCATTGCTGATATCCATGATCGCCAGCCCGCTGTCGCCATCCGCAACGGCTACGCGCCCGTCCACGCAGGCCACGCGTTGGGCGTTCCCTGGGGTATCGACTTGAGCGATAAGTTTAGGATTCTGGCTGTCGAAGACGTTGAAGATTGCCACGCCAGCGGCCGAGTCAGCGACCACGGCCATGTCGTTCTGCACGCAGATGTCTACCGCTGTGCCGGGCGTATCGGCAGAGCCGATGATGCCGGTTTGGGCGATGAAGCCACCAAGCGGGTCGGTGCCTTGTGCGACTTCGGCACCGTCACTGATGCCGTCGGTATCTGTATCTGTTTCAAATATGTCTGTTCCTAAGATCGCCTCAGCACTATCTGTCAAACTATCTGTATCTAAGTCCCAGAATACTGTGGGTGCCAGAACAACTGGTGGTATTGTAAAACTCAGGCCATTGCTTGGAGATGAAAAATCCACTTCGCCTTCGAGCATTTCGGGAACTTGGAATACGGCTAATTGATATTTAGTATTCGGAGCTAAGTTGATATTATTGAGCAGTGAATTATTGGAATCTGTTTGACCTCGTTGAACTACTTCATTTGTGTCAATATTAATAACGGCATAAAAGAAACGCGACTCCATTGAACCATCGGATGGCGTCGATATCATTTCGTTGCTGCGAGCATCTTCACACGTTTCACATGCATCTCGTTGTGCTGAATCAAATGGACCTTGTGCGCTTCTAACCGCGGCTGCGTATATTTGCGAATACAAAATACAGTCAAGGAAGTATAGAGCTGTTAAAGGCTCATCCAAATGAGCACAGGTTAGAAGCATATTATCTTCAAATTCCTGATCGCAGCTTGCTTTGTAAGTAGCAGCGTTAATATTCCCTTGACATGTTCCCCAGCAGATATCGTGGCTATTACAGGCGCTTAAGAAACTCGTATCTTTGGAGCCAATATAACCACTTAAAGAACGTACAGGGTCATTAGGAATGAAGTTAGATTTCCAGTCACCTTTTGCACCACAGCCATTAGATTCAGGAGCATAATCAGAACGAGCGCGTGGTGGTTGACATATTTCGGGAGGTGGCGGCGCTTTCTCTGGCTGTCCACCGCTGCCAGAGGTAGCCTCCTGACTCCCATGCCACCCTGGCGCACGAATCCCCACACCTGCATCCGTACAGACCAATTTCCCGTCTGCACTCACTGTCATCGGACCAACGATTACCCAACCACCGGTATCGTGATCAAAGCTCCACAGCGCACTCTTTGATCCCGTTGGCAAAGGTTGTCCCGTCGTTGTATCCGGCAGATTCGGGAAACAGACCGGTGCCGGCGTATCAAAATTGCCCGCGCCATCGGTCTGCACCGTGATCACGACGGGGAAATTCAAGCCCTCTGGCAGCCCGCCCGGCAGCCGATCGGGCGGCACGGGTGCGATACCCACTCTGCCGCCGCGCGCGCCGTCGTCGCTGAATAGCGAATCTGCCGGCACCAAGATCGAGACGCCATTCAGGTCCGGGTGCGCCTGCAAGACGGCATCGGCGAAGGTGATTTGCGTGTCTTGCGCGGCGCTGACTGGTTGCAAGGTGTTGGGGGGCACCAGGGGTAGGTAGATGTCACCCACATTGGTTGTTTGCCCAGGAATCGATTGCCAGGCTTTGCCGACCATTGGGTAGAATTGGCCGGCGGGAATGATGTTGGTCGCCGAGTGCCCATCGACATGCACAAAAAAGCGCCCGGCGGGTGCTGGGTTCAGGCAGAAGTTGCCATTCACATCCGTCTTGGTCTGTAGCTCAAGGCCATCGACCGAAACGGTGACATCTTTAAGCGGCGTATTGACCGAAACGTTGCTGGCATTCACCGCTAGTTCCGAAGCAAAGACGCGCCCACAAACCGCGGTGCCGGGGATCACGGTCAAGCTCAACGTGTCGAATTCCAGGACGGCGTTGCCCCCAGCCGCGCCGTCACCGTCCGCATCGACGTTGTTGCCCTGCGCATCTTTGATCAGGCTGCCGTCGACACTGACGCGCACGCGCGTACTGCCCGGTAGCACCTCTTTATAGAAGAGGGTCACGCGGCGCTTATCCGCCGAGAGGTTGAGCCGATAGTCGAGTGTGGGCCGCGCCAGCAATGGCCGTGAAGGCCGCCGGCGTGACGCTGGCGGGGTCAAGTGCGCCGCTAAATTCCAGCACGGTCTCGCGCGTCACGGCCACTTCGCCTTCACCATTGGCTGGGCTAGCACGCAGTAGAGCCACACCGCTCAACGTCAACTCACCCTGGATGGTGGGCGCCGATGCCAGATGAAACTTATAGATTTCTGGGGCCGTAAAACGATAGGTAAAACTTTGCCCAGGGGCCAACGTGGCCGAAAAATCGGCGACGTTGGCTTGTTGATAGAGATAGGGCAGATAGACGGCCGCCGCTTCCACCGCAGAGCGTGAACCGCGTTGAATCAAGGGCAGAAAAATCTTCGCGGGGCCAGTCTGGCCCGGTTCACCGCTGCGCAACGTATGCGTGGTGGCGGTGTCATTGATCCAGGTGACGTCGGTCGGGCCAAAGCCAGCCGAGGTGGGCGGGTTAAAACCGGTGTCGGTAATATGAATGAGGGTGGTGGCCGCTTGCTGCAAGGACAGAAATAGATCGTTTGTCTGCTCCACGCCGTCTGGGAAGGTCGGAAAAGCAGCTAGTGCAGATGGGGAGGATTGGTCTTCCTCATCTGCTGTAGTTGTTGCGGCTTGTTCTGGATCGACAAACTGCCGATCGGCGTTAGCGCGCACTGGGCCTAAGGGTGCCGAGAAGACGGGCGGGCTGACATGGACAGGCAACAGGCTGAAGCAAAGCAGGCAGACAAGAATGCGCTGCACGCGGCTTGGACCCTGGATCATGGGGATGTTCGTGTGATGTTGATTTAGTTGGTGTAAAGCTGGATGGTAACTACTGGTAAACCCAAAGTCTATTATAGCAGAAAAGCTAGCTCGATGACCTACTCAAAACCTATACTCTGGCTATGATATTCTGACCAATCAGCGAAAGCCAAACCTTTAAGGTAGTTGGTTAAACTTTGTTGCGCAAAGCCCTTGACAAGAACCGCAAATAGAATTAGACTGCCTCTATTGATGGGTATTCAAATTCTACTTGGAGGTTTACCAAAATGGCAAATGTACCCCAAATCGCAGGTGTAACAGATTTATCGCAAAACTATAAGCCGGTCTTTGCCAAGTTGAGCAATGGGCCAGTCTTCCTCACCTCGCGCAGCAAACCGGCTGCTGTGCTGCTCTCCACGACCGAATACGAACGGTTAGCTGACGCTGAGGCCGAACTTAAGCGCCTTCGTCGCATTATGCAGGCCGATCAAGATTTTGCCGACATGCGCGCCGGTGACTATGGCATCCTGATGGCAGACGGGTCGGTAATCGATGCAAATTCATCTCAGTAGGCGCGTTCTATCTGCCTGGCGAACGTTGCCGGCAGAGGTTCGCCAATTCGTACAGTCGCTTCGAACCAATCCACGGCCACCAGGTGTGCTACAAGTGCCGGAGCGACCGCATGAGGATGAAGAATTCGTGGCAGGGTTTTGGGTTATTTGGCATGTTGACACTTTAGGGCGTGAAACAGTCGTTAGAGTCACGACCATTTCGGAATAGGTTGTCCTTGCTGGTGAGTGAGATTGAAACTCTCACCAGCAAGTTGCCCATACTCCGTCAAGCATAAGCTGTAGTAGGAACCTGAATGTAGCCATCTGGTTTTTCCACGTGCTTTTGGATGGCAAAGAAGCGTCGCTCAACTTCTTTCAAGGCCGCGGCCGCATAGTAGACCATGCCGCAATCGAGGCAGACTTCTACCGGCATATTGGGCACAATCAGATACTTGCCTTCATGGCTATAGAGATATTCGGTGCGGCGCAGGACGAATCTGCTGCCGCCACAGAAATTGCAATTGTTTTTCTTTCCTTGTTCACTCATTATTTATTGCCTCTTGTCCAGGGATCAATAAAATCTGGTGGGCCGGGAGTATAAACTGTAACTATCACAACTTTTTCCGCGCGCCACCCACAGACGACATGAATCGGAACTTCATCGGCGAATCCTATCACTAAACAACTTTCTCCTCTTCCCGTATCAGAATACTGCTCTAGTATATCACTATGTAACAATGCTTCTTCAATTTGGGCAAAGGTTAGCTGGTCAGCTTTGCGCTCTATGTCGGCGTGCAAGCTATACAAATATTGGTTAGCGCGAATACATGATTTGATATGTTCGATGTCGATCATAATGAGGGTTTCGACAAATGCGGTGATTCATAGTTATGGGCCAAAATATAATGCCAACCCTGCCCCGCCAGGTGAATACAATCCACGATCCGATAGCCGGCAGCGAAGGCTTTTTCTAGCACATCGCGCACATAGAGCCGCCAGGCCAGCCCCAGTTCGCTGTCCGCCCTGCGGATGGCGGCGATGTCGTCGGGAATCGGCACGGCCAGCGGTGCGCCATCCAGTATCAACGTCTGCTCAACCGGCTGGCGAAAATCTCCTGCTGTGGTAGTCGGTAACACTTGCATCCCCCTCCCTTCCTCCCCCACTCCCCCATTCCCCCGCCCCTCACCGCCAATCGCCTTCAATACATGCTCGCTCTGCACCGACCAATCAACTTGGCAGCGGTCACTGGGCGTGCCAGCGTTGAGCGCATCGGTCATGATGCCATAGTGGTTGCGGTAATAGGTGTTGCAGGTCGCACCCAGACGGTGAATATTGAAGACGGCATTGGCACGATAGAGGGGATCATAGGTCCAAGTAATCCAATCGGTGAGGCCCTGCGCCAAGATCGCGTCGCGTTGTGCCAATTTTAACTGGAGTCCTACGCGTTGGCCCTGCCACTCCGGCAGAACGCCGGCCATGTGGCTACACAATTTGACTTTAGGTTTGCCTGTGGTTGGTTCTTGGCCGGCGCCTAACCAGCCTAACGCGGCCCCAACAAGACCGTCTAGTTCACGTGGTCCCTCCTCTGCATAGGCGCCAAGCAGTAAACCGCCGTTTTTGGCCACGGTGATCAGCACATGCACCGGCATGATGTCCATGTCCTCGCTGGACCAAACGCGCCGTTCCAGTTCTTGAAAATGTTCACAGCCTTGGACGGTATTGATCGGACGGATCGTGATGCTCATGGCGGGATGCTCTATGGTTGGAGATTGGAGATTGGATAATAATTGACATTGTCGGAATTCACAAAGTTCGGGAGACAGGTAGATAGGTAGACAGGTAGACAGGGAGACAGGGAGACAGGTAAATAGATAATATCTACTTGTCTACCTATTTACCTATTTACCTATTTACCTGTCTACTTGTCTACTTAAACGCAGCGATATCATCACTCTTCAGCGCCACGCCAGCGCAGCGTGACCTGCACCCCCAGGTGGTCGGAAAGATAACTTTGCCCGCCCCCAACCAGTGGCAGTTTGTCGGTGAAGCAGAGATCGGCTTCCATCTGCACGTTGAGATCGGACGGTGGACGCAAGAAGATAAAGTCAATCGGGCGCGCATAACGGGCAGGAATGCCTGGAAAGGGCCGGTAGGTAGGGCGCAGATCGCCCGCCAGCGGATCTTGCGCGCCGCTCAAGGCTAAGAACTCATCGTAGAGCCAACTGCCGCGCGGAATATTGAAATCACCGGCCACCAAGACCAGGGCTTCTGCGGGCAATGTATGCACCAACGTTGCCAACTGGCGGAGCTGACGTTGTTGGTCGAGCGCGGCGCGACTCCCCGGCCGCCAATTGGCGCCATAGTTGGCAACCAGGTGCGTATTGATCACGATCACGTCGCGCCCGGCATAGTGCAGGGATGTGACGAGCGCCCCCTTTTGGGTAAGCCGGTCCATCAAGGTCGGGGTATACCATGCGCCCTGCGTGTCGTAGCGGGCAAAGGCTGGTGCGTTGATTGGCGTGCGGGCCAGGGTTAGCAGCGATCCGCGTGGCGCACGGCGACCCGGCACATAGGCGCGTTGTGGGTGGCTGGTGCAAGCATGCAAGAGGAGCCGTTGGGCCACCTGGGTTTGCACCTCTTGCAGACAGACAATCTCCGGTGCCTGCCGCTCTAGCTCGCGGGCCAGGGTAAGCAGACGCCGGGGCGTCGTCCAATTGAGTCCTCCAAAACAATTGAAGGTGAGCAGAGAAAAAGTGGTATCTGTTTGCATCGCTTTATAACAAGGGTGAACCAAGCCGGAAGAGGGAGTTCCGCGCCCGTTTCAAGATATTGGTACGCCTATAGGCCCTAAACGTAAACTCTGTGCACTGCTTTAGATCGTTGTCGAAATCGGCTTCCAACGCGCGAGTTGTCTTTTCGTCGTAAATAATCAGGTTCGATTCATAGTTGATGCTAAAGCTGCGAATATCCATGTTGGCCGACCCAATCGAGCAGATTACTGAATCCACACTAATCGTCTTCGGATGGAAATATTTGCCGTGGTAAAAATAGACTTTCGCCCCGGCTTTGGCCACATTCTCGGCATAGGTTAGACCGGCCCAATACGGAAACTGGGGCGAGGGACCCCTGGGCGCCAACATAATCTTGACATCGACGCCCGACCGCGCCGCGCCGGCAATCGCTTCCGTCAGGCCTTCGTCCAGAATAAAGAAGGGCGACTGAATGTAGACATGCTTTTGCGCGGCCGTGATCAGCGCAAAGTAGAGGCTGCGAATCGCCTTCCATTCGGCATCGGGACCCGAATTGACAATCTGAAGCGGCAAATAACCATGCTGCTCGGTGATTGGGGGATAGTAATCTAGGTCGCTCAGATCTTCTTTGGTCGTGTTGAACCACCGGACGGCAAAGTTGGCCTGCAACCCAATTACTACCTGGCCGGTAACCCGCACATGGGTGTCGCGCCAACCAGTAAACTTGCCACTGTGCGGTCCCTTGACATACTCTTCGGACATATTTAAGCCACCAATATACCCGATTTTACCATCAATGACCACAATTTTGCGATGGCTACGGTAGCTGATGGTATGGATAGCGAGCAGCGATGACCAAGGCAGCATCTTGGCGCCACCTGCGTTCATTTCTCGCACATAGCGCCGCTTCAGCATTAAGAGCGATCCTAGCGGATCATATAGCACGCGCACCTGAACACCAGCTTTGGCCCGCTCGATCAAGATCTTTTTGAACTCTTGCATCACTTCATCCGAGGCCCACTCAAAATACTCCATATGAATAGAATGCTGGGCGGCTTTCAGGTCTTCGCACAGCCGAGGATATTTTTCGGTGGCGTCTTGCAAAATTTCTAGGCTATTGTAGAGAAAGAGCGGGGTCTGGACATTGCGCCGCATCAATTCCAACGCCCGATCATAGACCAGCGGCTTCTCATCTTTTAGCTGCTCAATTGCCTTGGGTTGTTCGGCTAAAAACTCGGCAATGTGCGGGCTGCTTCTTAACTGCCGACTGAGCTCCTGGCGCAACAACCGATCTTGGCGGCTAAAGGCGCGATGGTCACGCCCAAACATAAAGTAGATGATCACACCGACCAGTGGCAATGAGAAAAAGAGCAGGAGCCAGGCAAAAGTCTTTTCCGGGGTCCTGTTTTCCAAAATCATAAAGACTGCAACCGTCACCGCATAGATCGCGGCGCCCCACCAAAGCACGGTAGGGGCTTGGTCGATGATATCAAAGATGGGTTTCATAGGCTGAGATCGATAGTAAATGTTACTGCCATAGTTTCGTGATTTCGTCGCTGGCAAAACGGGGGAATTCCACCCGCTCGCCCTGGCGAATAGCTACCAGACCTGCCGCTTTGGGCAATATCTGCCCAATAATCGTCCCTGCCCAACCGTGTTGACGCCAGCTTTGCAAAATTGTTGCGGCATGTTCAGGGGGTGTTGTCGCCAACAAGGCGCCGGATGCAATCACACCCAACGGGTCTAAACCAAACTCGGCACACAATTGTTGCGCCAATGCCGGCATGTTCACACTATCTAGACGGAATTCAAGGCCAACATCCGCCGCCAACGTCAATTCTAGGATCGCCGTGGCAATACCGCCTTCCGTCGGGTCGTGCATCGCGGTGACCAGGCCGGTTTGCGCGGCCAGCCGCGCCGGCGTCATTACACTGATGCCCGGTTCATACAGATAATTGGCGGCCAGTTCGATCTGCTTGGCTGGCCAGCCACGGTGCAATAGTTCGGTGCGTTTTTCGCGGGCAATAATGCTAATCCCTTCCACTGGCGCCATACCCGCCATCAACACCAGATCGCCCGGTTGACAGCCACCGCTGTGGATTACGTGGCCACGCGCCACATCACCCAGCATGGTGCCGGCCACCACCGCTTGATTCACGGTTGGCGTCACCTCGCTGTGGCCGCCAACGACCACAATGCCCAGACTCCGACAGGCTGCGCCGATCTGATGGAAAATGCGCTGTGCTAACGCTTCATCGGCCTGACCAGCGGGCAACAACACGGTTGGTAAATAGAAGCGGGGCGTTGCACCGGTGACGGCCAGATCATTGGCGCAGACGTTGACTGCATAGTAGCCAATTGCATCCGTGGCGAAGGTAATCGGGTCACTTTTGGCGACCAGAAGTTGATCCTGACCAGGTGCAAAGTCGATCACGGCCGCATCTTCGCCGACGGCTGGCCCTAATAATAGCTGTGGATGAGAGGTTGGCAAGTTGCTCAGTAACTGCGTGAGGAGTGATGCAGGAATTTTACCAGACGTAAGCATAATATTCGTAGGTTGTTTCATGTAGGAACAAGATCAATAGAGAAACAGGCGTGCACCTTTCGCAGATGAGCCATTGAAAATTACAATTCAGTCGCATTTTCATAAACTTTCGCGACGGCTTGTCGCTTGGGGCGAATAAAACGCACATAGTGAACAAAAGAAAAGTAAGAAACACCTAAGACGCCAAGCAAGGTGGCAGGGAAATAAATCGCTTCAAAACCAAAGTAGGTCGACAGCCATACCCCGAAAATCCCGCCGGTTAGAAAGCCAAACAAAACCGCACCATACAGCTTAAAGCGTAACGTGTCGATGGGCCAACCACGCAATAAATGGCCGATTGCGATCCCAAAATCGTTGATAAAACCCGTTAGATGGGTGGTGCGAATAATCGCGCCGCTATAGGTCGTGGCCATTGCATTTTGCAATCCGCAGGCCATGGCCGCCAAATAATAGCCCATATCCATATTACGATTGAGGAATGGTACGGCGCAAAAAAGCAAGAACGACTCAATGATTAACGTCGCCCCGTAACGTCGCCCTAGTTGTAGGCTGCTTTGTTGGATCACTAGGCCACTTAAGACGCTGCCACTAAAAAATGCAAAGATCACAGCACCTAATTGAAGTGCCCGCCCAAATTCACCCTGTTCGATGCCAATCGCCACCTGAGAAACCAATCCCGTCATATGCGTAACCGCATGATTATGCAGGAAACCAATCGCGTTAATATATCCAGCAATAAAACTGAGACCAACACCACCCAGCAGCACCCAAAAAGGAAGTTTAGTGACCATAGGTTAATTTAACTTGCAGATTGATTTGCCAATAAAACCAAAAATTCTACTGATATAAATAAACATGCGCGCTGAGTTACACAGGCAAGAGTGCTACTGCTAAGAGCACCATTGCTTAATCTCCAGCACATGTCTAAAACAGATGCTATGTAGAAGTTCTATGCTAGATAAAATAACTAGGCAATTATACTCGCTTCAGAGTGAAAGCAATACTTTGACAAATGACGAACAAGCAACGACCACTGACAATAGATGGGGTCGTTGGTTGTTCGTCCCTGGCTGCTTGACATAACTTTGAGCGTTGAGAAGTAGTAGGGCAATAGTACCGCAAGCATGGTTTTATGGTTAACTGCACGTCAAGCAGGCGGGGCCGCGCTGCGTTACACTTAGCCTGCATCTTCCACACAATAGGGACTTATGCAGGGCGATTTGGGGAACAGAGATGTTCAATGATGAGATCATCTGCGACTTCGCGCCAGGCATAAGGGATAATTTCTTTCCAACCGGCTGTTCCATATAATTTCAATCGATTGTTATTGCCAAGCGATTCCAACCACCCTGAAGCGCAATCGGACATGATTTTGTACGTCAACCCAATCCTTTGGCGTCAAGCCCAGGATGCACAGTTTGTTGCCGTATAGAGCATGCTGTACAGAGTATATCGTCTGCGCACCACTCGTTTTGGCCAAAGACAGCCACCACTTACCCACATCATGGAGGTATGGGCATTGTGATTCATCCACGTATGATTCGTCGCACTCCTTTTCAATGGTCTTTGCTGGCAATTGTGCTCTTTGCGCTTTGTGCGACACCCGTTCCTGTACGTGCAGAATCTGGTAGCAACAACGTTTATCTGCCGCTCGTAACTACAAGCCCACCCGCCTGGCAACCAAATACACAAGAACTAGAGCTAGAAGCGCTCTTCCGCGACGATCCGGATCAGCAACGCTCAGCGCTGAGCCGCAATGATACCCTGGCCCAAGTCGCCCGCGCCCGCGCCGCCGATATGGCAAACCGTGCCTACTTTGGCCACGAGACGCCCGAAGGTTATATGGCCAATTACCTGGTGGAAAGCGCTGGCTATCTCTTGCCCAGCTACTACCCGGATAACGGCAATAATGTTGAATCGATTGCCCTGAATTACTCCTCTGCTGCCGATGTGTGGGCGGCTTGGAGCAAATCGGCCGGCCATCGACCCCATATCATGGGGGAAGAAACGTTTTATGCCGAGCAGAATGAGTATGGCATTGGTTATGCAGAAAATGCCGACGGTCGTTACTGGGTGTTGATTACAGCAAAACATGGGCCGTAAGTACAGGAAACGGGATACAGGAAACGGGATACGGAAAACAGTGAACTGCCGTTTCCTGTTTCCTGTATCCCGTTTCCCTGCTTTACCTATCATTTGACAATTGATCTGAATCCTATATAATCGCAAGCGGTTGCAGACAAGATGCAATCGCTTTTTTTGTGCCATTTCTTTCATTCTAGCTGAACTTACCACTTATGACAACCATCCGCGATGTGGCCGCCCGCGCCGGCGTAAACCCGAGTACCGTCAGCCGTACTTTTTCTGGCCAGGCTAAAATTAGCGAACGCACACGCCATCGCGTCTTGATCGCGGCCCAAGAATTGGACTTTCAGCCCAATGCGATTGCGCGCTCGCTTAGTGTGCAGCGCACCAACACCATTGCCGTGATCGTTCCGCACATTTTTCCTGGCTACTTTGAAGATTGTTTCTTTCCCCAAGTAATGCGCGGTCTGCTGACGGTGGCATACGCGCACGGTTTTCGTGTCTTGGTCGGGGGTAGCAATAGCCATGAAGACAATATTACCCAGACCTTTCAAATCTTGGGTTCACGCCAGGCCGATGGAATTCTGGTCTTAAGCAACCGGTTGGATGTGGACACCGTGGGCGCGCTGCGCCGGCAAACGACCCCTTTCGTCTTGATCGGACGTCCGCCTGCCAATTATGCCGATGTGCCTTGGGTGGACGCCGACAATGCTCGCTACACACGCATCGCCGTTGAACACTTGATCGAACTCGGCCACCAGCGCATTGCATTTGTGGGGGGTGACCCCGAAGTAGCTGTCACCGGCGAGCGTTTGCAGGGCTACACTCTGGCAATGAATGGGGCTGGCTTGCGTCATCGTTCCGCGTGGATTGATTATGCCTACTTTGCCGAGGAGGGCGGTTATAAATCTGTCCAGCGGATGTTGCAACTGGGCGAGGATGCCCCCACCGCCTACTATGCAGCCAACGATTTGATGGCAATCGGTATTCTGCGCGCGCTACGCCAGGCCAATATTGCCGTGCCAGACGCGGTTTCGGTGATCGGCACGAATGATTCACCCGAAGCCCAGCACGTGTTTCCTGCGCTTACAACGCTGCGCGTGCCCTATGCCGAGATGGCCGAGGTGGCCACCGAGATTTTGATCGCCGCGATTGAAAACAACGCCCCTTCTGCCCAACGTTATGTCGACTGCGAATTGCTCATCCGCAATTCCACCGGCCCTTGCCCGGCTTAATCAAATAGCAACAAATTAATTCAGTCACGCGACGGGAGCATTCTAAACTGCTCCCATCGTACCGCGCTGGCCAGGTTCATTTTCAACGTGCCCGCGCTTATAAACGAAATCTATCCAGCCAGGTTACGCAAAATTGACCGCAGATTTATTTGTGGGTAGTAAAATATTTGCCAATAGTAGATAAGCCTTACATATTTTTTACACGGCCTTTACCAACTATGGCGACGGTCATCTGTTAACAAAGGCGGTTGCCATTCGCCAGCTGGAACGCGAGGTATACCTGGCGGAGGACGCGATTGTCTACGACTGGACGGCCTTTGTCTCGGCGACGGGCGAGTACTTGTTATGGTTAGAGTCGCCGGATACGGGCGAAAAATTTTTGGTGCGGCCCGGCGTCGCACCAGAGCCAATGGAAGGTAAAATTCCGGCGGAGATCGACGGCTATCGCCAATTGAGCCGGGTTGAACGTTTGCGCCATACGGCGAATCTAATTCGTATGCAGTTTGGCGCAGCGCCGGATCTATTTCAGGTCAGTGAGCGCCAAATTGGCAAAGCAGCAAAATATCAACAGCGCTACCAATATGATCCTGAGCGCGATATCATGCTCGACCAGCAAAGCGGCCAGGAGTATCGCCCGGTCGTGGGCACCTTTACCGCCGACGATGGCAGCACCTTGCGGCCGGGCTTTCGCGTGGTCATTGGGCCTGATAATTTTCTGCGACTGATCAACAGCCCCTCATTGCGTGGTCCCTTTCTGCTTGTCTTCCTGTGGACCATCGTCTTTGCGATTTTGAGTGTGCTGATCACATTCGCCCTGGGGCTCTTTCTCGCCATCATGTTTGATGTGCCGGAGATGCCTTTGCGCCGCGTAATCCGTTCGCTCTTGCTGCTGCCCTATACGCTGCCCGCCTTTGTCAGCGTTCCCGTATGGGTGGGGTTGTTGAATCCGCAATATGGTGTTATTAGCAATGCGATTGTCAATATCTTTGGCGCCCCGCCGCCCTGGTTTGCCGATCCAACCTGGGCGAAAGTGGGCATTCTGCTGATCCAACTGTGGCTTGGTTTTCCGTACATGTTCGTGGTGGCCACGGGCGCCCTACAGGCGCTGCCCACTGATATTTACGAAGCGGCCTGATATTGATGGCGCCAGCCCTTGGCAGAAGTTCTGGAGTATGACGTTGCCGTTGCTCATGATCACCATGGGGCCACTCTTGGTCGCATCGTTTGCTTTTAATTTTGACCCGTTACCAGTACTGGTAATGGGTCATTATTTTATTTATACGTACAAGTAAATTCCTAAGGCCAATTCAAAATTTAAACGATCCACGAAGACACACGAATTTTGGCTTCTCTTCGTGAAACTTTGTGTGTCTTCGTGGATCGTTATTTTTGAATTAGCCTTAGGAATTTACTTGTACGTATAAATAAAATAATGACCCATTACCAGTACTGGTAACGGGTCAAAATTAAAAGCAAACGATGCGACC